>JADMKO010000001.1 GCA_015478785.1 Chryseobacterium sp.
TGAAAAGCCAAACGAAAAAACTATAAGTCAAAATCTGAAAAATACTGTTTAGAGCGACCAATAATGCTGTATATTCTCTGTTTGCTTTTGCCAGATCGCTCCACACAATAACCATTGCGATACACCGTGCCAAACCGATTAAAATTAACCCCGACATATATTCGGGTTCGTTTCGTAAAAACAGAACGGCTAAAACAAACATCAAAACGGTACCGATAACCCAATTCAATATCAGGGAAATGGCAATTACTTTTTTGTCTTTTAGCGCTTTAGGTAACAAACTGTAATCGACCTTTGCCAATGGGGGGTACATCATCAGTATCAAACCTATGGCCAACGGAATATTGGTTGTACCAATGGACAGACTGTCTGTGATATTGGAAATACTGGGAAAGAAATAGCCCAAGCCCACACCAAACGCCATTGCAAGAAATATCCATAGGGTTAAGTATCTGTCAAGAAATTTTAGTTTTGGTTGCATCGGCTATTTTTTAATCATTGAAAAAACATAGAACATTTCTGCTGCTATCTGCAAACTTCTTTCTGCATAAACTTTTGTCTGTTCTGTTGTACCGTCTGAAATTTTCGGGTCTTCATATGTGATAGGTATTCTTTGTTCCGCTCCTGCTATAAACGGACATCCACCGTCTGCTTGTGAACAGGTCATAATGGCCGAGAATGCTGATACAGGATTGAAAGGACTATCATATTTTTTTGAAAATCCGATGATAGGCAAAGCATTATCGCTGTACTTTATGGCATATACAGGGTTGTTGGTGTCCGCAATTTTGAAAATAGTAAATCCCTGTTCTGTCAATGTTTCTGCAACTTTCGGGAATAGTGCTGTCTCTTCTGTTCCTCCTGAATAACAAGATACGTTTGGGATATTAAAATGTGCTGATGCTACCTGTGCCCAAACCTGTGATAAATGGCTTCTTCGGGAATTATGGGTACAGATGAAATTGATAATGATATCCTGCTGGTTGTTTACTTTTTGTTGTATAAAATCTATCAACGGCTGTACTATGGTTTTACGTTCTTCGCTGATGCTGTGAACGTCTATTTTGTTGTTAATGACTTCGATTAGTTTTTGATACATCGTGTGTTGTTTTTAGTGGTTAGCAACAGCCCGAATCTGGCGAACAAGAAGATGTTTGAGCCGTTTGCAATTCCGACAATTTTATTTTCTGTTTTTCTTGTGGTATTCCACATTGGTCTTGGGCTAAACAAGCAGTTGTTTTGTTTTGCAAAATGAAATTTGTTCCGTCAAAAGCCAACGCATATTTTCCAATGGTGTCACTTTGATATTCTACTTCAATTTCTGCATCTTCAATGCCTAATTGCTTTTCGGAAAGTTCAATGATGTTTAGGAACTTCGTGGGTTTTAGTCGGTGGTCGTAGTCATCAGCGTTCCACAACTGAAAATTGACTGCTTTTTCGTTGCGGATTGTTCCGCCACAATCAATAAAATTTTTTGTTATCATTCCAACTTCGGTAACGTGAAAATGTTCTGGAACGAAAGAACCGTTTTCCAATTTGAAGGTTACGTTTTCTAAGGTTGGTAAAAGTGCTTTTACTTGTGATAATTTCATTTTATTATTATTTAAAGGTTAACAACAGTTATTATTTTTAAGAGTGAGTTTCGCCGAAATATTTGTAAAATATTTTTGCAGTTCTTCAATAGTATTTTCGTCAATGCAATAGCAAATCGTATTGCCTTCAATGGTTCCCTTGATCAGTTTTGCGTTTTTAAGTTCTTTCAAATGTCTTGAAACTGTTGGCTGCGCAAGTGGAAGCACATCAACAATATCTCCACAGATACAGGTATCCACAGATAATAAATATTCTATGATAGCCACTCGCGCAGGATGTCCCAATGCTTTTGCGGTCATGGCAATGTCATACTGTCTCTCTGTAAAATCTTTTGGTTTTGTTGGTTCTGTTTCCATCTTAATATTTCTATATTGCAATATTACGATAAAGAACCGAGAGTGCAAACATCATTTTCGTCTTGAATAAAACAATCTCGGCAAACCGCAATTTTTCCGTATCTTCGGCTTCCTAAAATCAGACTCCTACTCCACTATGCTCAGAGCAGAAAATATTACCAAAACATACAACGCGGGAAAGAAAACCGCACTTCAGGATTTCAGCATTCATGTGCCCGAAGGCAGTATCTATGGACTTTTAGGTCCGAATGGTGCAGGTAAAACCACTTTTATCAGAATCATCAATCAGATTACGCAACCTGATGCCGGAACCGTATTGATCCGTGGCGAACAGCTGAAAAACGCGCACATCCGGGATATCGGTTATATGCCTGAAGAAAGAGGTCTTTATAAAAATATGACCGTCGGCGATCAGATTCTGTATTTCGGGGAACTGAAAGGAATGTCGAAAAATGATGCCCTTCACGAAGCGAAGTATTGGTTTGAGCAGCTGAATATTGACCAATGGTGGAAGAAAAAACTCAGTGAACTTTCCAAAGGAATGGCACAGAAAATACAGTTTGTGGTGACGGTCCTTCACCGCCCGAAACTGTTAATTCTGGACGAACCGTTTTCAGGTTTCGATCCTGTGAATGCCAACCTGATTAAAGACCAGATTCTGAACCTGAAGAAAAACGGAACCACCATTATCCTCTCCACTCACCGTATGGAAAGTGTGGAGGAATTGTGTGACGCGGTAGCCCTCATCAATAATTCCCGCAAGGTTCTGGACGGAAAAGTGTTTGATGTCCGCGAACAGTTTAAAAAGAATATCTTCAGCATTACTTTGGTCGATGCAGATCCTGAGAAATTGGATAATTTCCTTCAGATGAACGGCGTTCAGCAACATCATTCGGATAACAATCTTTCCACTTTTGAAATCACAAGACATGACGATCAGAATGCACTGATCAGTCAATTGGTTCAGATTGGTAAAATCCGCTCTTTTCAGGAAAAAATCCCAAGCATGAACGAAGTATTCATCAACGCGGTAGGAAACACCGGTGCTTTGTAAAATGCTGAACCGCACTAAATATTGCTGAATATTTTAAAAAAAATCATGAAGAATATCCTCCTTATCACCAAACGTGAATATCTGACCCAGGTAAAAAAGAAATCTTTCATCGTTCTCACTGTGCTGGCGCCTGTGCTGATGATTGCTTTCGGAGCTTTTATCGCCGTGATGCTTAAAGCCAACGAAACGCAATACACCGTACAGGTATTGGATAAAAGCGGCCTGTTTGCCGATAAAATACAGTCGGACAGCAAGTTAAAATACGTGAGTGTAAATCCCGACAAGGAGCAACAGCATCTCAAAAATCTGAAAGACAGCGAAACCGTAGATGCCCTTCTCATTATTGCTCCGCTTCGTGGGGAAAATTTTGAGGCAATGGAAAAAGGTTCGCAGCTGATCATCAACAATAAGATTGGGCTTGATACACGGCAACGGATCGTGAACGACCTCTCCGATATTGTTCGCACCGCCCGAATAAAAGCAATGAATATTGACGAAAGCCGCATCGCAGAACTGGATGCCGATTTCAAGCTGAAAAGCAGCGATATTCACGATACAAAAAAGGTAGACAGCGATCTGGATTTCGGTGTAAAATACGGTTTGGGAATGATTCTGATGTATGCTACGTTCATGTTCATCATTATTTATGGCGTTCGGGTCATGCGCAGCGTTCTGGAAGAGAAAAACAACCGTGTTGTGGAAATCATCATTTCTTCGGTAAAACCTTTTGATCTGATGATGGGGAAAATATTTGGCGTTACTTTGGTGGCACTCACCCAATTCATGGTGTGGATTACAATGGCACTTGCCGGCGCATTAGTCCTCAATACCGGATTCAGCACCATGACGGACAATCTTCCCGCAGGCAGCGAAGCGATGGTAGAAGAATTTGATATACGGCAAATGGCGGGCGAAATATCCCATATTTTACTGGAAATGAACGTGCCGCTGGTCATTTTTGTTTTCCTGTTCTTTTTCCTGTTTGGTTATATTTTTTACAGTTCCATGTATGCCGCCATAGGTTCGGCTGTCGACAACGAAACCGAAACGCAGCAGTTTACACTTTTTGCTATTATTCCGCTTATGGTGGGAATGTACGGAAGTGTTACCATCATCAACAATCCTGACGGTCCGCTCGGGTTCTGGCTTTCGGTCATACCTTTTACTTCTCCGGTAGCCATGGTCGCACGAATTCCATTTGGGGTTCCTGGCTGGCAGATTTTACTTTCGATGGTTTTGCTGATTCTCAGTTCTTTGCTTATGGTTTTTATTGCCGCTAAGATTTACCGTGTCGGAATCCTGATGTACGGAAACAAAGCCACGCTGAAAGAACTCTGGAAATGGATCAGAAATTAATTTGAATAGCAAATAATAAAGATAGTTTTGCTCAATTTATAAATCTTTTCGCCTTTAGAAATCGGCGTTTACTTACCGGATATTTCTTATATTAGCATTTGAAAATCCGGAATATCGAATTTCTTTATTTTTAAACACCTTATATAAAGCTGTTGTTGCCCTTATGAATCATTTATTTGAAGATACCACCGGTGCTGATCCGGAAGAATTTTACCTTTCATTGAAAGCCAAACTGGAAGAAAATCACAATTTTCCGGAGGATTATTTATTCAAATTTATTTTCCCTAATGATAATCTGAAACTCACTGAACTGTATCAGATTTTCGATCGGATAAAATACACCATCAGTACCCGCGAAAGCAAAAATGGGAAGTATATTTCCGCAAGTATGCTCGCTTTTGTTCTGGATGCCGATCAGGTAATTGAACTCTACAAAAAAGTTTCTGCAATAGAAGGAGTGATCATGTTGTAGAAATCCGGAAGTAAAAACTGAATATTACTTTTCGATAAAAAATCTCACATTTTCTACAGGACGGCCAATCAGCGCAACAGGTCCTTTGATCAGAATCGGGCGCTGAATCAGTTCGGGATGTTCAGATAGTATGCTGATCCATTCATCATCAGTAAGGTGCTGTTTTGCATATTTCTCCCGATACAAGGATTCGTTTTTCCGCAAAATATCCTCAGGTTTCATGTCCAGTTTTTTCAGAACGGTGCGTATTTCATCTTCTGACAACGGATGGTTTACGATGTCGATCACCTCGAAAGCAACACCGTTTTCATCTAAATATTCCAGCACGCTCCGGGATTTTGAACAGGTGTTATTATGAAGTACTTTAATCATTTTCAATTTATTTTGAATAAAGATACTAAAATAATCCGTGAAGTTCGGCTTCTATCCTTTCCAGAATATATCCAAAATCTTCCGGCCTTTCCACGAAATCCAAATCATCCACTTCTATGATGAGAAGTTTTCCTTCTTCATATCCTGAGATCCATTTCTCATATTTCTCATTCAGTTTCGAGAGATATTCGATGGAAATACTGGCTTCATAGTCGCGGCCTCGCTTGTAGATTTTTTTCACCAGATTGGGAACATCAGACTTCAGGTAAATCAGTAAATCCGGCGCTGAAACAAACGATTTCATCAGGTTGAAAATGGAAGAATAATTGTTGAAATCCCGTTCTGTCAACAGATTCATGTCATACAGATTCTCTGCGAAAATATGCGCATCTTCATAGATCGTACGATCCTGAATAATATTTTTTCCGCTTTCCCGGATTTCCTTTACCTGGCGAAACCGGCTGCCCAAAAAATACACCTGAAGGGCAAAACTCCATTGGCTCATATCCGCATAAAAATCTTCCAGATAGGGATTTTGATCCACATCTTCGAACTGGGCAAGCCAGCCATAATGTTTGGAGAGCATGGTGGTGAGCGTTGTTTTTCCTGCGTCAATATTTCCTGTAATCGCAATATGCATAATGAAAAAAGTTTAAAAATCGGGAACTGATGCAGACCGAAACTGCAATGCTAAAGCTGTTTTATTTGAGCGGGTAAAGATAAACGTTGTTTCCTCTGATTTCAAAATATGCAGATGAATTTTTATCCACAACAGCTGCATTTGGTGCATGAAAAACCGGTTTCAACTGTGCAGTATCCGGAAGATATTGAAAAATACGTTTAGCGCCGATAATATAAATACGGTCGTTCTCACGGCGCAATTTAACCGGAGAATCCACTGTTTCTGCAAAAAGCTGACGCGCTTTGAGATCATACACCAAGAACTGATTTTTTCTGATGAAATAGACTTTGTTATTGAAAATCAACATCTCTTTTATTTCATCAAAACTGATAGGAAAAGGAATGGTATGGATGATTCTGTCTTCGCGAAAGTTGTACTGCAACAGCCTTTTCGTGCTTTCATCCAAAAGCCAGATCTGCTGAAGATCTTCTGCATACGCCATTTTTATAAACCCGAATCTGCGAAGGTCAATTTTCTGGATTTCATTCAGGTTCTGATCTATAAACTTGATTTGCTGGGCATTTTCCGAAAAGAGCGTGATGTTCATCGGATTCTGAACATTCTGCACTTTGTAGGGTGTGATGAGCAACATTCTGCCGTGCAGTTTTCCCAGAGAATCTACTTTGGTAAAACTCAGTTCTTTGTTTTTATAAAAATAAATATTGCCATAATCATCGGCTGAAAACGAAGTGGTACCCAGAATTTGTGCACTGTCCAAAGGAAGCATTCTCTGCGCCGAAAGCAGACAGGACATGAAGATCAAAATGGAAAATAGGAAACCTGTTTTCAAGATGTTAATTTGATCAAAGATAAAAAAAATGACGCAGGAAAGCGCCATTCTCTATAACACGATATATCGATGTTTATTTTACCGCTATTTCGTAAATCAGAGGCCAGTTTTTCCCGGTAATCAGCATGTTGTCACCTTTGAAAGCGATACCGTTCAGTACGTCGTCGTTTCCGGTGGTGTGTTTTGCTGCAATTTCAGAAAGGTCCAGTTTACCGGTTACTTCCCCATTCGCAGGATTTATTTTCAGAATGAAAGGCTTTTGCCAGACATTGGCGTAAATAGATCCGTTGTGGTATTCCAGTTCGTTCAACTGATCATAAGCCTGAGTGTTTCCCGCCACTGAAATATATCTCACGATTTTGGAAGGATCATTCACATCCAGAAAATAAATATTTTTGGTGCCATCTGATGCGATCAGGTTTTTACCATCGTAGGTCAATCCCCATCCCTCCCCCATCATGTTCGGATAAGGAAATTCGCTGATGAGTTTCAAGTCGGCTTTGTTGTAAATAAATCCTTTTTTATTCTGCCATGTAAGCTGATATACTTTATCGCCGATAATGGTGGCGCCTTCAGAAAACACATCATTGGGTTGGGGCGTAGACGCTTTCGGCTCCGTGGTTCCCAGTTCGTATTTTATAATTTTCGAAGTTCCGTGTTGTCCGTCGCTTTCGTAAATGGTATTTCCTTCCAGCTGAAAACCCTGAGTGAAATTGCGGGTATCATGCGGATATTCCTTGATAATGCTGTATGATAGTTGTGCTTCAGGGTTTTTCGCAAATACATTGATGGTAGCATCCTGTTGCAGCAGTTCGCCGTTTTTCTTTTTTATAACAAAGGTAACCGCATTCTCGCCCAAAGTGAAAAATTCCGGATCCACAATGAGTTGATCCGTTTCCTTGCCGCCAAAACTTATAGAGATGCTTTCCGATTCGTTGGTAACCGATTCCGGAAGCGAAATCGTATCGCCGAAATGATAGCCTTTGCTTTGCATTTCTAGGTTATAGCTGCTGAGGGAATCAAGAATTTCTTTGTCTTTATTACAGGAAACCATCAGGGCCAGAACGAACAATCCGGCCAGTAATTTTTTCTTCATTTACTTTTAATTTTTCTTTTTCAAAGATACGGTTTTGCTCATCAATTCAGTAAACAAACTGTGTATTGCGTTTCAAAAATAGGCATAAAAAAGAACGCACCCAAGTACGTTCTCTGCATTTTTTTTCGATAAAGTTTAGTTTTCCAGATAAGTTTTCAAAGATTGGGTTACAATCTCATTCCAGCCTTCTGCAAAACTTTCGTGCCTGAAATTCGCTCCGAGATGGTTGAAATTCTCCAGGCCTTTGTGGGTTAACGTCACTTCTGTTCCATCACCAACCGGTTTCAGTTCCCATTTTACGAGGGTTTTTTCTTTGGAAAATTCCGGATAAGTCCATGTATGTTTGAGTTTGGAATGAGGAATAATTTCAAGGATTTCTCCGTGATGATGAAACTTCTTCTCATTTCCGGGTTCATAAAAATTAAACTCTCTGTGCAAAGCGAGTTCAAAATCCGGAATATCAAAATACCATTTCTTCATCTGAGCTTTATCAGTAATGGCTCCCCAAACTTTTTCAACAGGTGCGTTAACCCGCTGCTTAACGATTACATTATCGTGCATAGCTTGTCGGTTTTAATTGTTAAACATTTTTTTATCACATTAAAGTTAAATCAATTTTATCAACAGTACAACAAACATGACAAATATCTGTTGGTACTTAGGGAAAACCGTCTTCCTACAGCTCTTGTTTCTTATCCTATCTGAGATCCGGCCTCGATTTCGTAAGGTTCTTTTCCTTTTTCAAAAATTCTGGTCATTTGGGAACCTTCCACGGTTATTTTATCTCCCATTCTGCGAATCCAGTTTCCTTCCCGCAAACCTACTACCATGATGTCGTTTTGGGTCAGGAATTCCTGAATACGGGTTTCACGGGTTTCGCC
>JADMKO010000002.1 GCA_015478785.1 Chryseobacterium sp.
TCTTTTTTAGCTTCTCGATTGAACGAAAGTATTTTTCTAGTTTTGAGCCCTTGTACATGTGATTTTCAATAAGATTGCAAACTTCAAATTCTTCCTCATTATCTACAACAACAAAAATCAATTTAAAATTGACCGGATTGTACAGAATTTCCACTCTCTGAACACCATTTATTTTTGCAAATTCAAAACAGCCTTCCGGCGTTGTTACCCTTACAAATGCGCTTCCAGAGGCAGACACATAAGCATTAGGATATGCAATTTCGTTTGTCTGGTTTTCAGCATCCGTCAATGTCGGATAAAACTGAAATGTCGGATTCGTAGCAAATGCAGTTACGTCTACTGTAGTAAGATCATAGGTCGCAACCCCATTGTACGGACATGCAGTAAGGCTGTCTTCATAAGTTTCCAGAAGAACAACATTAACATTAACCTTTACAATTTCTTTATCAAAAAATATAGGGATATCACTATTGAACTCATAAGTGAAAGTATCTGGCCCTAAATAACCAACATTTGGAGTGTAAGTAATAGTGTTGGTAGCCGTATCAATCATCGCTGTTCCGTTTGCTGGCGGTATAGTGATGGTAATAGAGGCCGGGTCTAATGTTTGCGTCGAGTTAGTAAACTCAACCTGGTATGTTTTAGAACCACAAACATTTCCGGTTATGGTAGTATTTGTATAGCAAGGAAATACTTTAAATATTTCTGTTGTTACAGGATTACATCCCTGAATACTTACCGTTAAGGTATATTCTCCAGGTATTGTTGGTGTAAGGGTATGCGTATTCGCTCCTGGAATTGGAGTACCGTTCAGGAACCACTGATAAGTTTCGTAAATATCATCCACTCCAATTACCACTCCCGGGATACATTCGCCCGTTTGCTTCTCAATGATCGGCCTTGAGGAGAAACCGGCAAAATAACCACCCCAACCTCCGGTGCTCCATCCTCCGTTAATTCCGGCGGTTACAGCTTTAGTAGAAGTAATCGCGAGATTACCGGTGATACCGGGGACTTCATAAGTTACCCAAGTTGGGTTTCCTGAAACAGCATACGGACCTTGCGGAATAATGGGATTATTATTGCTGGTCACTGTTACTACAGCACCTGCTTCGGTGATAATGTTTAATTTAAGATCAGCATTCCCGGTCATTCCTGGCATCTGATGGATATTCCCGATTTCATCAATCGTTCTTGGTAAATAACAGCTTAATGGTGGAATATAGTTATATCCTCCAGTGTTACTTCCTGAAGTTGTAGAACCCGTTCCCAGCAATTGATATAAATAAACATCTTTCGTGGTACTGATGTACATATTATAATGTCCGCTACCTCCTTGGTTTACATAATTATTGCTTAAGATACGGTAATGTTCTCCAGCATTAATAGTTGCTATTGCGGCAACACCATCGTTCAAAAAAATCTGAGTGTTATCTTCTGTAGCTACAATAAGGCCGCCTTCCATATTATTAGGGTCAGCCAGATAAGTTAAACTCCTTACCATAGCAAACGTCTTTCCTAATTTTTCTTTTGGTACAGACTGGTCCATGATCAAGTCGCTACCGGAAGTTGTATTGGAAGTACCAAACATTCCGTTGGCGTTTCCGTTGGTAACATTAACGGGTTTATCAGCAACGATTTTAGCCCCGATAAAACCTTCACGGTTAGGAGTATGATTTGCCTGGCCAGAGAACAGAACAGATTGTCCCTTATTCATCGTAAATGTATAGCTTGGCGGAGATGTAGTAGGTCCGTTAGTAAATCTCACCCCAGGATCGTAACCATCAACAGTCACTGTGGTATTGTCTTCTGTAGCCATAATACCCGTGGTAAAGTTCATGCTGGTACTAGTATAGGTAAGAGGCGCAGGAGCTGCATAAAACAGCGTTCCAATTCCTGCCTTACCTTTAGAAGTTAAGAATTCCGAGTGTGCACCTTGATACATCCTTAAAGACACAAAAAACGGAGTATCATTATTCTGGGCCTTGATGTATAACCCTTTATTAATTACCGTTAATGCTTCAGCAGCTGTGTTAGAATATAAATACTGATTTGCCAGAGTGGTGGAAAGTATCCAAACTTGAGGAGCTCCTTTAGCGAGGTTATTAATCGTATGAACCACAGCATTGTTGTGATAAATCTCCACGGTAATCGGTGCTGTTGAATCTGTAGAAAAATACAGACCATGATTATAACCAGTAGTATTGGCATAATAAGGAGCAATCCAGTGCTCAGTATCGCGCTGCGCCTGTAAACTGGCACTGAACAGCACGAAAGTCATTAAGTAAAGTAAAAGTTTTCTCATAATAATTGTTTTAAGTAAAAAAATCAATGTTCACAAATTTATAATAATTTCTCAATAAATGAAGAATATATCCAAATAATTTTTCATTACTCTCTGTTTTTCAGCAAAACCCAGCCATGATATTCCACATTTTCGACAGTTCCGGGTTCTCTCCATTTCAAAATATACCAATACGTTCCGGTACCGAGCGGATACCCGTTCAGGGTGCCATTCCAAATATAATTATTAGAATCTGAATTGAAAATACGTTTGCCATAACGGTCGTAGATTTCGATAGAAACATCGCTTTTCGCTTTGAGATCTGAATAATCCAGCACATCATTGATGCCGTCACTATTAGGAGTAATGGCATTAATGAGATTTAGAATGAGAAATTTCTGTGTCACGGGAATACATTTCTCCGCAGAGATGACGTAAACCGTATGCGGCCCTTTCGGCAGATTGTTAAAAACATTGGAAGACTGATACTTGATCCCGTCCAGTGAATACTGATAAGGTGCTGTAGCTCCAGAGACAAAAACAGTAGCCGTAGTTCCTTTTATTTCAATTTTATCAATAACAGGAGCTACTGAAGGTGAAACGGTAACATATTGGCGATAAACACAGCCATCGAAATTCAAATCTACATAATAGTTCCCTACTCCGGCATTAATAGAGGGCGTAACAGCTCCCGTACTCCACAAGTATTTTGAAAAACCGGGTCCTGCATCAAGAACAGTAGTTCCGCCCGGACAAATAATTTGATCTGTAAGCGTTGCTGACTCCTTTGGAACTTTCAGTTTCAGGGTTAATTTTGCGGTGTTCGGACATCCTGAATTGCTTTCAAAACGAACATAAAATTCGTTAAGTCCTGTCAACGTTTGTGTAGAACTGATAGCGTTAGCGGCATTTTGCGCATCTGCAAGGGTGAGATAAAAAGTCATCGCAACAGCAGGATTGGCCGTAAATAAATTTTTATAACTGTTCAAATTCACCTGCAGCACACCATCCAGATTGTCATCGCACAATTCTGAATAGCCGTCCCTGATCAACAAAGGAATCTTTTCACCAATACCAAAACTGATCTGTCCAAAAACAGCAGTACAGTTCCCTGAAATGGCATCTACACGAACATAAACCGTCGTGGGAGTGCTGTAACTCCAGTTCGCGGGAAGCGTAATGTTATTTCCTGCATTGGCATCGGCCTGACTTAAATAATATCTTACGGTAAAAAGATTGGCATTATTTACAATCTGAGGCGTGACGGAATTAAAATCCACTTCTACATTTCCATCAAAATTAGTGTCGCAAAGAAGACCATTAAAATTTCCGGCATTTATATTCGGTGATGGAATCACAGAAAGAACGATCGTTGTAACTGCTGAACAGTTATTCGGAGAAGTCACCCGAACGTAAACAGTGGCATTCGCCGAAGTATAATTTGTCGGATTATTGATCACATTCGTAAGTGCAGCGTTTGAAAAATATGAATAAGTTACACCGGTATTTGTAGTTACATTGGCAGAAGTAAGGTTAAAAACTCCATTTCCCGCTGTGATTTCGCAGGAACTCAAAGTCGCTGCAGTCATTTGAATGGTTTCAAGATTCAGGTTCAATTGTACTATATTGGCACATTCTGTCGGATGTTGAAGCCTGATAAAATAAGCGATTGCTCCTGAAATGGTTTGCGTTGCGGGAAGAGCGTTCACGTTATTATGTGCATTCGTAAGGGAATTATGAAAGCTAAAAGTGACCGCAGGATCTGCAGTAAATACATTCTGATATACGGAAAGATTAACGGATTCTGAACCGTTTCCATCCGCATCACAAACGAAGGCAGAATGATTAGAAGCAATCGGTGTAATTCTGTTTCCAAAACTAAAATTAATCTGATCCAATGCAGGCGGACAATTTCCTGCTGCACTTTCTACCCTTACATACACTGTTGTAGCTGCAGTAAAACTCCAGTTGTTGGGTAAATTATTGTTGTTTCCCGCATTAGCATCTGCCTGATTGGTATAATATTTTACATTGAACAAATTGGCATTCGTTACAACCTGAGGCGTAATGGTTTGAAAATCAACCGAGATCGTTCCGTCAAAATCATTATCACATAAAATTCCGTTGAAGTTGGAAGCGGTAATATTCGGAGACGGATTTACAGTAAGCTGAATCTCAGTCATTTTTGAACATCCGAAAGAGGAAGTTACATTCGCATATACAATACCTGCAGCCGCCTGATAAGAAGTCGGATTCGAAATTGCTCCTGTTAAATTGGAATTGGTAAAATAGGTAACTGTTGCTGCAGGATCCGGAGTCACACTGACCGAAGTAAGATCAAAAAGACCATTTCCATTCGCATCACCACAGGAAGTGATTGAAGCATTAGTGGTTTGAAGCACATCAATATCAATATTTACACGGATATATTCAAAATCCGCATTGGTTCCAGCCGCCTGAATATAATACACAAAAGTGGTTTGCGCATCGGCAGTAAGTCCTGCAGGAGGTGTATACGTAATTACTCCTGAAGTGGAATTGACAGAAACATTTCCTATCGCTGGCGGCGCTATAATCTGAGTAAGTGACGGCACTACTGTCTGTGAAGAATTGGTAAAAACAGGGAAAATCTGAAGTGAGTTACACGATCCCATATTCTGTTGATGAACCGCAAGAGGCGGACAAAGAGTATATTGATAAACTTCAGTAAGTTTCGATTCACAGTTGTTTTTTGTGATCAGCACGGTATAATTTCCGGCACCATACAGTTCGGGGTCAATCGAGTAACTGTTCGCTCCCGGAATCGGATTTCCGTTCAGATACCACTGATAAGCATCATAACTGTTATCTACCTGAAGTAAAATTCCTGCATAACAGTCGCCGGTTTTCACAATCACAGGAACGGATGAAAATCCCGCAAAATAACCGCCATATCCTACTGCACCACTTCCGCCGGCAATTCCTGCAGTCACCGATTTGGTAGACTGAACGGTAACGGTTCCGGTAACATTAGGCACGGAATAAGTCACCCAATCTGTATTTCCGGCTACAGGATAAGGCCCGTTCACCGTGGGAATGGGCGTTCCGTTGAGCGTAACGCTTGCTCCGGTTTGGGTAATGATGTTCAGCTTGGTATTATAAGTTGTACTTCCGATACTGTTGATAAATCCGATTTCATCCACTTTATTAGGTAGAAAACAGCTGAGCGGCGGAATATAATTAAATCCTCCGGCTGCATGGGTGGTTCCTGAAGATGTGCCGCCAAGCAACTGATACACATACGCATTTTTGGAAGTGCTGACGCTCATGTTATAATTATTGTTTCCCTGAAGAATATAATTATTCCCGTCAATCATGGTGTAATCCCCTTCATTAAGCGTAACTCCTGTGGGATTTCCATTTACGGTAATCTGAGTATTATCCTGTGTTGCCACCACCAATAAGGTTTCCATTCCGGAACTTATAGGCGCATTTCCTTTTACCACCACAAAGTTGTTTCCGAGTCTTTCCACCGGAACAGCCTGATCCATCAGAATATCATTATTGCTGAAATTCTGATTGGTATAAATCCCGTTAAAATTCCCGTTGGTTACAGAAATGGGTTTGGTTGCAGATATTTTCGCTCCTATCAATCCGTCTAGGTTATAAAAACTTGTTGAGCTGATAGCATCCAGAATATACGATTGTCCCTTATCTAGTGTAAAAACTTTCGTTGGTGAAGAGGTTCCGTCGGAAAAAATAACATTGGGATTATATCCCGAAACCGTCACCACGGTATTGTCTTCTGTAGCAATAACACCTATAGTGGAATTGACATAAGCAGCCGTTCCTGTGTTGGCCGCCATCGCAGCATAAAAAGTGGTTCCTAATCCCGCCAGGCCTTTCGAAGTAATAATTTCAGCGTGATTCGGTATTGAAAAACGATAATTGGCAAAAAATTTCTTCGGCCCTTTTACATTCAATCCTTTCTGCGACGGAATAAACAGCTCACTTTGATAAATCCCCATCATTAGACCTGCAGGAATATATACCTGGGCGGGATTTCCTTTGCTGATCTGTATAGTAGTGTACAGGGAATTGTCATTATAAATACTGACCGTAAACGGAGTTACTTCATTGGTGGAAAGATAAAGATAACTTGTAAATCCGCCAGTTCCGGCTTTAGCTGCCATGGGTGCAAACCAGTGATCGGTATCTAATTGTGCAGAGAAAAGACTCCACAGGAATGTAAAAATGAGAATAAAATTTCTTTTCATCATGATTCAAAAAGGGGAACAAAAGTAAACATTAATTGTGATATAAATAAAAAAATCTCCCTGGCTTTCAGGGAGATGAATATTAAATATTTTTAAAGCAAATTACTCTGCATCGAAATCAGTATCTGCATCAGCAGTTACTTTTTCTCCTTCTTCTTTTGCTTTTTCTTTGTCAGCCTTTCTTTGAGAAAGTCCTTCCTTGATGGAATCTGATACTACAGAAAGAATCATGTCGATTGATTTGGAAGCATCATCATTCCCCGGAATAACGAAATCCACTTTTCTCGGGTCAGAGTTTGTATCTACAATCGCAAATACAGGAATTCCCAATTTCTTAGCTTCAGTTACCGCGATGTGCTCATTCATGATATCTACCACAAAAAGAGCTGAAGGCAAACGCACCATGTCAGCGATGGAACCCAGGTTTTTCTCAAGATTAGCTCTTTGTCTGTCAACCTGAAGTCTTTCTTTTTTTGATAAAGTTTCGAAAGTTCCGTCTTTCTTCATTTTATCGATATGGTTCATTTTCTTAACAGCCTTTCTGATGGTTACGAAATTCGTAAGCATTCCTCCGGGCCATCTTTCAGTAATGTAAGGCATATTCAGTTCAGCAGCGTGTTTTGCCACTATTTCTTTCGCCTGCTTTTTAGTCGCTACGAAAAGAACTTTTTTACCTGAAGAAGTAATTTTTTCCAAAGCGCTGCACGCTTCGTCCAGTTTTACTGCTGTTTTATGTAAGTCGATAATGTGAATACCGTTTTTCTCCATAAAAATGTATGGAGCCATATTTGGGTTCCACTTTCTGGTCATGTGACCGAAGTGTACACCCGCCTCTAAAAGGTCTTTAACATTTGCTTTTGCCATGTCTCTTTTTTGTTTTTAGTTTACGTTCCGCTTTTTTGCAATCAACTTTTCTTTAGATGGGAGAAGAGTTTGGATGCTAAACTAAACGGGGCTTATTTTTGTTAGATAATAGAGCCAAGAACCGAGAACCAAGATTGGTGACCAATGTCTTGAATCTTGTGTCTGAAATCTTGAATCTTCTTGATTAACGTTTTGAGAATTGGAATCTCTTTCTTGCTTTCTTCTGACCTGGTTTCTTTCTTTCCACCATTCTCGCATCTCTGGTTAATAAACCATGAGGTTTCAAAAGTGGTCTGAATTCTGCGTTTATTTCGCAAAGCGCTCTGGAAATCCCCAGTCTGATGGCTTCTGCCTGTCCTGTATTACCACCTCCGAAAACGTTTACGGTAATATCATACTGGCCTGCAGTTTCAGTAAGAATAAAAGGCTGGTTTACTTTATAAACCATCACGTCTGTAGAAAAATAATCCTTAGCATCTTTTCCGTTTACTACGAAGTTTCCCGTTCCCGGCTTCACATAAACTCTGGCTACTGATGTTTTTCTTCTTCCGATTTTATGAACTGTAGACATACTTGTTATTTAAATTCGTTAACATTAATAGTTTTAGGCTGCTGAGCTTCGTGCTTATGCTCTGTACCTTCATATAAATAAAGGTTTTTAAAGATAGCAGATCCCAGTTTGTTTTTCGGAAGCATTCCTTTTACAGATTTTTCCAAAACCTTCATCGGGTCTTTTTTCAATAGCTCTTCTGCAGTCTGCGACTTCTGACCACCAGGGTATCCTGTATGCCAGATGTACGTTTTATCTGCCCACTTGTTTCCTGAAAGAGTAATCTTCCCAGCATTCAAAACGATTACGTTATCACCACAATCAACATGAGGCGTAAAGTTCGTTTTGTGCTTTCCTCTCAAAATCTTCGCAACCGTGGAAGCTAATCTTCCTAATGGTTGCCCTTCAGCGTCTACCACAACCCATTCTTTATTAGCGGTAGCTTTGTTAGCTGAA
>JADMKO010000003.1:0-1649 GCA_015478785.1 Chryseobacterium sp.
CACAGGTTTACAAGGAACTGTTTTATCACTTTGGCGGCTGTGAAAGCGTTAATTATTACCTGCCGAATGTACAGAAGAATTATTGGTTCAGAAAATATGAAAGTGTTGAGAAAAACCGTACTGTAACTTTAAAAAAACTGAACTGTTATTACCACACTAACACTCTTCCGGAAAGCAAAACCCATATGGTAGGTTACGAGGAATTCATAAAGCCCGAGGAAAACATGATCCCTTTCTTTATCGGAACGCAGTTCGGCACTACGCCAAAAATCACCCGTAAACTGAAAAATGATCTGGAAGGGCAGAAAATCGCCGTGCTGCGAAAATCCCAACTTTCGGGTTTTGAAAAGGTGCTGCAAATCTGTAAAGTAAAAGATGGTGATTTTGTGGTTCTTGAGGAATATCTGAATACTGCTGATGACAGCATAACTGCGGAAAGAGGATTACAAGATTACAGCGGTACAGCAATTTTTGATCCAAATACCATAATCTACCGGTTCTTCCATGAGGGACGTCGATATTTTGTGACCAAGAAACATAGCACTGAATCCGGGAGTTTTGTTCTTACCATGTTAAGGCCTTTCCGTAATGTTCAGTGGTACTATCCCGCAAATGAGATTCTAAATGAAAGAGAGCGGCAGCATATTATGCCCACTCTTATCATACATCTTTTTGAACTGTATTCTATGGTTGAAGAACAAACGCCAATATGGAAGCATAATTTCAAAATATTCAAAATTAAAAATCAGAGTAACAGCGCAGAATTCAATCTAAGTCTGTATACAGAAATGCTTTACACGCAAATAATTAATGATACTAAGTTGTTTCCTGCAAACCTTTGCCGTATTCAAACTTCAGTTTTCTTCAAAACCATTTTAAGAGAAGTTTTAGAGACAGGAAATTTCAATTACGTCAGCGAAAATATGCCATACCTGGGTTTTGAGTATATGATGTACGAAGAAAACCGAACCCTTATTGATATAACTGCTTACAGCTGCGCGGAAAGAGAAAAGGTTTTCAGCGAACTTACGGACCGGGAAAAAATCAATCTGTATGCGGCAATGAAGCAGGGCTACGGATCGCAGTTTGACAGCCTTGTTACCGGCTGGATCAAGTTCAGTGATGAGACATTAAAATAAAATTAAGCATCTACGATATGAGTAAAAGAAACTATACAGGAACAATCAGTATCGGTCTTCAGAAAGGCTATACTGGTAAATATTATCACAAAGAAGAATATATCGGGTTTATCCGAAGATGGCAGATGGTACGCACCGAAGCCCATCAACTCATGTTCTGTCCAGCTGTGTACGAATTTGACCTTGTTTGTGGTAATCTTACGGAAAAACACCTTGCTCTGCGTTTCATCAACTATCCCAAAAGTCTAGTTAAGAAAAAGGAGTTTCGTGAGACTATTACTTCACTAGCGCGGCTTATGGCAGAGAAGTTTTCGCAGAACCGAGTCCTTATCGAATATACTGACAGGAACATCCTGCTGGAAATGAGTGATCATCATGATCACAAGACCGGCAGAATATAAATTAAAAAATTATAAAGTCTTGGTGAGACAAAAAATGAAATTTTTTAAAGTTCTAATTAAACCTGTGATAGCTCCCAAAAATGAATTATGCATTTAAGTGAATTATGAT
>JADMKO010000003.1:1659-8296 GCA_015478785.1 Chryseobacterium sp.
TACTCATTTTATCGTTTGAATCATAATTCAAACGATAAAATGAGTAAGTAAGTAAGCAAATTCCGACAAAAGAAAATTTTTATTTTTTCGTTTTGAAATTTACTTATTAAAACAACGCTAAAGAATGTATTTTAATGAAGGGACGTGAGTAGAATGCTTCGTATTTCACTGGATTGAAAAGTATTTTTTTTGTAAAAAAATAAAAAAAGTTTTTAGCCAAAAAGTGCTTACTTATCTTACTCACCACTTTAAAAGAAAAACGGTGCATTTGGCACCGTTTAATTTATCCGTGATTTTGTGGACGAAAAGTAAATTGAAAATTACTTATTCGGCAAAACGATAAGGTAATTTAGGAGTTATAAATTCCTGCTTTTCTGTACTTTCCATTGACCGGTTTCTTTTATCCACTTCATCGTAATCAAATTCCTTCACCGGATAGACGTAAGCATGATTCTTTGAATATCTCTGGAATCCGTGTTTCTTTAATGCTTTGCCTATTTTGTTGACTGTACCGTCTGTTACATGAAGGTTACCAAGTTCTGCCAAGCGAACCGCGATCTGTGAAGTATTATAAAATTTGTTTGCTGTTTCCTTTGTGGCTGGTTCAAACCATGTAAGTAGTAATTCTTCTTCAGGGCTTTTCAGCTGGTACTGTTCATTATTAGCGTTAATGTCTTTGATTTCCTCCTGATTGAACCAATGGCGGAAACCGTCCTGGTACAATTTATAAGCCTGCGCATAACAAAGATTTATATCTACTTCATGTTGGTATTCGATGTTTTCGAGCTCGAAGCATAGGAAGCGACGGGAGCCGGTTGTATCGTTAAGGAACTGGGCAGTGTTAACGCTGCCGGCGAAGCTGGCACGGCGTGGCCTTTACTTGTTCTTTCACCCCTTTCTTCGGATACTGTTCGGGTACTCTTCGGATCGTGTTCGGTAAAATGGGGGTTTTACCGAAGGTTTACCGAACACGACCCGAACAACATCCGAACAAACAGCAGTAAGCAAATAAACTTTCGTTCGCCTAAACAACTCATCGGTTAAACCAGCAACCAGCATGCTTTGCCTTCTTTTTTGCGCTTTTGCGTGAAACTAAAATTCGCGCTTTTGCGTGGAAAAGGTCACAAAAAAAAGCCCTGAAACAGCTCTTGTTAGAGTCCGCTTCAGGGCATTTTATAAAAGGATCAGGTTTTTAGTAACCGAAAAGTTCCTCCAGGGAAATTTTCTTTACTTCGCCTATCTTTTTCAGATCGTCCATTTTCACATTCTTTTCAGAAGCAACGAGTGCGTAGGTGTACGGCTTGCCGCTGAAATGGGTGGTGTGAAATTTCTTTACATCCGACATCGTAATTTTATCAACGCTGGTATACATCTCCTTGCGGATGTCATCTTTCAATCCAAGCTGCTGCGCTGCGAGATAACGGAAAATAATGTCGTCCTGCATCACACGCTCAGTCTGGATGTCTTTTTTCACCTGACTTTTGGCCAGTTCCAGATTGTCGGACAGTTCCGGCATTTTGGTCAGCAGTTCGTTCATAGCTCCTACGGCATCACCAAATTTATCGGCCTGTGATCCTACATAGCTCATCATATAATACTGATCGGACTTTTTCTGAGGCTGCACGTAATACCCGTAAGTACTGTAGGCCAAAGCCTTACTTTCGCGGATGGTCTGGAACACAATAGATCCCATGCCGCCACCAAAATAATTGTTGAACACGTTCACCAGAGTGGTTTGCGCAGGATCGTACGCTGTGGTATTCCGGATCCAGCGGGTTTCTGCCTGCACCATATCATAGTCGGTGAAAAGCACCTGATTCTTGCTCTGGGCCTGCTGTTTGAACGTTTTCGCAGGTGCGGCAACCGCGAAATTGGCTGGAACCTTATGAAGCGATCCCAATTTTGCCGTCAGGTTTTTCAGCGATTCAGGGCCGTAATAAATCACCGTTTGTTCGTAGTTATTCAGGTTTTTCATTCTGTCCACCAATTCCTGTGCAGTAACGGCGTTCAGTTCGGCATCAGAAAGGGTGTTGTTGAATTTATTCTTAGGACCGTATAGGGCGTAGCTCGTAAGCCCGTTCAGAATAGCTCCTTTATTGGCTTTCGCATCTTTCCTCGCCTTTGCGATTCTGGCTTTCAGAGCAGCCAATGCTTCTTCGCTTGGTTTTGCGTTCAGTACCAGGTCTTCATATAATTTCACTGCCTGATCAAAATTTTCCTGCAAACCTTCAATATTGACGGTGGTATATTCCTCACCGGTAGAAACGCTGAAACTGGAAGCAATTTTATAAAACTCTTTGGAAATATCTTCCGCAGACTTCTTATCTGTTCCCAAAAACTGAATATACTGTGCAGCCAAAGGTTGCTTCAGATCATTCAAAGAACCGATTTTGTAACGGTATCTAAGTCTGTACAGCTGATTATCCGTATTCGGAACATATAGCACTTCTGCTTTTCCGATTTTAGATTTCTGAATGTCTTTATCAAAATCCAAAAACACCGGCTGCGAAGGCGTATTCGGCATGTCGTTAATCATTTTCACAAATGAAGACTGCTTGTCGGCATTCGTTTCCACAGGCGTGATCGAAGGTTTTTCTATTTTCTGCGGATTTTTATTCTCGCCTTTTCTCTTCAGAACAGCCACATAGTTATTGCCCAGATATTTATTGGCAAAAGCCACCACATCTTCTTTTTTGATTTTAGAAAGGTCGTTCACATAGGCTACCTGATCTTTCCAATCAAGCTCGGAAGTAAAGGCATTGACTAGGCTTGAAGCTCGGTCACCGTATTTCTCAGTCTCCTGAATTTTCTGCTTCTTGATATTGTTCACGATGGAAGGCAACAGGTCTGCATCAAAGTTTCCTTTTTTAAGGTTTTCAATTTCCTGTAAAACCAGAGTCTTTACCTCTTCCAGGGACTGTCCGGTGGTCGGTGCAGCACTCAGCCAAAGAACACCGTGATCCTGAAGCGTGTATGTGAAAGCACTCGCTCTCAGTAGTTTTTGTTTCTTAACAAGATTCAAATCTAAAAGTCCTGCCTTTCCGTTGGTTAAAATAGAACCTACCAAATCCGCCAGCAATACATCTTTATCTTTATTTCCCGGCAATCTGAAACCAATAGAAATGCTTTCTGCATCCGGGCCTGTAATTTCTTTGATCACCGGTGCAGTGAAAGGAACTTCCGGTTGGAAGGTGTATTTCGGAATGGGTTTGTACTGCATGTAGGAAAACGCTTTGTCAATTTTGGCAATCGTTTCATCAGGATTAAAATCTCCGGACAGCACCACCCCCATATTATTAGGAACGTAATAGGTGTTGAAATACTTGCGGATTTCCACCAAGGAAGGGTTTTTCAAATGATCTACCGTTCCGATGGTGGTTTGTTTTCCGTAATTGTGATTTTGGAAAAGATTGGAAAACAGCGTTTCAAAAACCTTGGATCCGTCGCTGTCCAATGATCTGTTTTTCTCTTCATAAACGGCCTCCAGCTCGGTATGGAAAATCCGGAGCTGTGGATTGCGGAAACGCTCTGCCTGCACGGCGAGGTATTTATCGAGTGAACTGGCCGGAACATCGTCGGTATACACCGTTTCTTCAAAGCTCGTCCACGCGTTGGTTCCCTGTGCGCCCATAGCCGACATCATTTTGTCGTACTCATTGGCAATAGCAAACTTAGAAGCTACTCCGGAAATAGAATCGATCTGTCTGTAGATGGCCTTTCTTTTCGTTTCGTCTTTGGTTTTGTTGTACTGCTCATACAGGGCATCAATTTTGTCCAGCTCCACTTTTTCTCTCGCCCAATCCAGAGAACCGTACTTATCGGTACCTTTAAAAAGCATGTGCTCTAAATAGTGCGCCAGTCCTGTATTGGTGGCTGGATCGGTTTTGCTTCCGGCTTTGGTTGCCACATACGCCTGAATTCTGGGATCCTTTTTTGTAGGGCTCAGAATAACTGTCAGTCCGTTTTTCAGAGTATAAAAACGGGCCTGCGTAGGATCGTTGGTTACATATTTATACGTGTAACCGCCACTTTTTGCTTCTTTCCACTGGTAGTCCTGCGCCTGAGCAGAGAACATGACCGCAGCGGCAAAAAGTATCAGAATCTTTTTCTTAAACATAGTATTCGTTGATTTATAAGTATTAGACGTTATTTTATGTGAAATGTTTCAATAATCGAAAATATTTTAACTTGTAAGGAATTCATTTCCTATTTAAACACAGAAAAGGACAACTTCCCTGGATTTCATTCTGAAAAAGTACAACTTTTTTGGATTTGATTCCCTGAATTTTGCAACTTTCTCGGATTTCATTCCGTGAATTCTGCTACTTTTTCGGATTTGCAGTCTGTAAAAAACCTAAATTACGGTATGAAATTTACCTGATGGGTCTGTCGAACAACAGCCGCTCTCCCCTTTTCTCCTCTGATACTTTTCCGTTCTCATACGCCAGATGCCCGTTGACAAAAGTGTGGGTTACTTTGGCGGAAAATTCGCTTCCTTCCAGAGGACTCCAACCACATTTGTACAGCAGACTGTCTTTGGAAACCGTCCATTTCGAGTCCAGATCGACCAGAACCAGGTCTGCTTTATACCCTTCGCGGACAAACCCCCGCTTTTCAATCTCAAAAATAATGGCCGGATTGTGACACATTTTCTCCACGATCTTTTCCAGAGAAATCCTGCGTCGGGCATGCATTTCCAGCATCGCTGCCAAAGAATGCTGCACCAGCGGCGCTCCCGAAGGACATTTCGTATACACCTGATCTTTTTCTTCCAAAGTGTGCGGCGCATGATCGGTGGCAATCACATCGATTCTGCCGTCCTGAAGCGCTTTCCACAAACCTTCTTTATCTTCATTTGTTTTTACTGCCGGGTTCCATTTAATCAGTGAGCCTTTCGTATCATAGTCTTCATTGGTGAACCAAAGATGATGAACACACACCTCAGCCGTTATTCTCTTATCTTTTAAAGGAATATCGTTCCTGAAAAGTTCAGTTTCCCGGGCGGTGGACAAATGGTAAATGTGAAGCCGCGCTCCGGTTTTCTTTGCCAGTTCCACTGCTTTGGAAGACGAAAGGTAACACGCTTCAGCGCTTCGGATCAGATGATGGAACTTCACGGGAATATCATCGCCGTACTGTTTTCTGTATTCCTCAGTATTTTCCAGAATGGTTTTCTCATCCTCACAGTGAACACAGATCGGCATTTTCACTTTGGAAAAGATCTCCTCCAGAGTGTCGGGATCATCCACCAGCATATTTCCTGTTGAAGAACCCAGAAACAGCTTGACGGCTGCGACATTCCAGGGATTGGTTTTCAGAACTTCCTTCAGATTATCATTCGTTCCGCCCATAGAAAACGAATAATTCGCAAACGATTTCCCCGCAGCAATTTGATATTTCTCTTCCAGAAGTTCCTGAGTAACGGCATTGGGAACGGTATTCGGTTGTTCGATATAGGAAGTGACACCACCGGCAACAGCAGCGCGGCTTTCGGATTCGATATCGCCCTTGTGCGTCAGTCCCGGCTCACGGAAATGCACCTGATCGTCGATAACGCCGGGCATCAGATATTTCCCTGAAGCATTAATAATCTGATCCGCTTCTTCTTCAGAAATATTTTTCGCAATGCGGGAAATGATATCATTCTCAATAAGCAGATCGCTTTCAGAAAGCTTATTTTCATTGATGATGGTGGCGTTTTTGATTAATATTTTCATATTTAACAGATTTCAAAGGTCAAATATCAGCTTTCAGGAACTGATGAGAGACAGGTTTCATTTCTACAAATTTAACTGAATTTGGGCTAAAGACAAATGATTGGCGGGGATAATGTTTTTACAGACCTATTTGTTTTTATCGTTTAATTTTAAACAGGCTTCCATCTCACCTCTATTTTTTTACCTTTGCGGAATCAAAAAATCAGAAATTGTATAAGAAACTATTCGGGCAGACGGCGATGTATGGACTGACAACCATTATTATCCGGCTGTTTCCTTTTATTTTAAGTCCTTACATTTTCGAGGCTTTCGGGCCGACGGCCTATGCGCCGTACGCAGATTTTTATTCGGTGGCGGGAATCATCATCGTGTTGCTGACGCATGGTATGGAAACCACGTTTTTCCGCTTTGCGCTGGATGAAAAGGACAGCAAGAAACTGATCTCCACCGCGTTTTTCAGTGTGCTTTTCGCCGCACTTTCTTTCCTTATTCTGGGTTTGGCTTTCCGCGAACCGCTGGCGATAGCCTTCAAAACTCCGGATCAGGTTCACCTGCTTTCTCTTTTGGTAATGATTCTGGCACTGGATGCTTTTTCAGCAATGCCTTTTGTTATCCTGAGGAAACAGGAAAGGCCGCTGAAATTTGCTGTCATTAAAACCATCAATGGCATCATCAATTTCTGTCTGGTGATCTTTTTCATTAAGATACTCCCTTCTTTTCCGGAAGGAATTTTAGGCTTGAAATACAGCCCGGAATTCGGAATCGGATATGTATTTGTTGCCAATCTTATCGCCAGCGCAGTGACTTTCCTTCTGTTGAGCGGTGAGGTTTTCGCAGCCCGAATCCGACATTTTGACCCCACACTTTGGAAGAAAATGATGAAATATTCACTTCCGATTATGTTTGCAGGATTGGCCGGA
>JADMKO010000004.1 GCA_015478785.1 Chryseobacterium sp.
TAGAATGCCGCCCTGTCACGGCGGAGGTCGCGGGTTCGAATCCCGTCCGGATCGCACAAAATCTCTCATTTGGGAGATTTTTTGCGTTATGGGTTATTTTGTTTACATTCTTTATTCTGAGGAGCTGGACGTTTATTAGAAAGGTTTTTCGACTGATGTGATAAAACGTCTAGAATACCACCTTGATTCGCGGGGTAAATTTACCTCCAAAGCAAAAGACTGGAAAATAGTCTACACTCAAGAATTTTCAAATAAAACCGAAGCTTTGTTGGAAGAAAAAAGACTTAAGAAACTCAATCGGATTTCTCTTGAAAAGCTGATAAAAGGTTAGAATTGCAATCTTGACGAGACAGCTCGGCAGAATTCTATAAAAAAGCCTGTCCAATGTAATATCGACAGGCTTTTTATCGTAAAGTATTTTTTCTGAATTAACCTCTCTTCAAATAATCCCGCAATACATACTGCAGAATCCCTTCGTTTTTGTAATATTCAATTTCTACAGCAGAGTCGAAACGGGCTTCCACCTGAAATTCTGTAATTCTGCCTGAAGGATGGCTTGCTTTTACATTCAGAATTTTGTGAGGAATCAGTTCATTCGCAAGTCCGGTGATTGAAAATATTTCGGTCCCGTCCAATTTCAGTGAAGCAGCGTTTTGCCCGTTGATGTAAATCAAGGGTGCGACACCCATCCC
This sequence comes from Chryseobacterium sp., assembly GCA_015478785.1. Lineage (GTDB taxonomy): Bacteria > Bacteroidota > Bacteroidia > Flavobacteriales > Weeksellaceae > Chryseobacterium_A. The sequence goes on from JADMKO010000004.1 coordinate 693, forward strand.
CACAAGATTGCTTCTGTGTATACGTTCGAAACTTTCGGCGATTACCGCTTTTACGCCCAATAGAAATGTTCCTTTCGCCGCCCAATCACGGGAAGATCCGGAGCCGTATTCTTTCCCTGCGAGCACAATGAGAGGCGTTTGATCCGCTTTATAAGCCAGTGCAGTTTCGTACACAGATTTCACTTCACCAGTGGGGAAATAGGTACTGAAACCCCCTTCTTTGTCTGTAATTTTATTTTTAATCCGGACATTGGCAAAAGTTCCGCGCATCATCACCTCATGATTTCCCCGCCTGGAGCCATACGAATTGAAATCCGCCTGTGCTACTCCGTGTTGCATCAAATAGGCACCCGCTGCTGTATTGTCTTTGAATGATCCGGCAGGCGAAATGTGATCTGTAGTTACAGAGTCTGCCAGATACAGCAAAACCCGTGCGTTATCTATGTCCTGCAAAGGTTTCAGTTCTGCTTTTAATCCTTCAAAGAAAGGAGATTCTTTAATATAAGTGGAGTTTGGATTCCATTGATAATTTTCACTGGGTTTTACATCCAGGTTTTGCCAATCTTCTGATCCATCGAAAATAACATCATACACAGCTTTAAAGTCTTCCGTCTTCATGCTGTCGTGTATTGTTTTGGTAATTTCTTCCCGGCTGGGCCAGATGTCTCTCAAATAAACAGGATTTCCATTAGGGTCATAATCCAAAGGTTCCTCCATCAGGTTGATGTCAACCCTTCCTACGAGTGCATAAGCGACGACCAGCATAGGAGACATCAGAAAATTCATTTTTACTTGCGGATGTACGCGGGCTTCAAAGTTTCTGTTTCCTGAAAGTACGGACGCGACCACCAGCTCTCCTTTATCCACGGCTTCAGCAATATGTGGAGGAAGCGGCCCTGAATTCCCGATACAGGAAGTACAGCCGTAACCTACAGTGTGAAAGCGCAAAGCTTCCAGATCCGCACTTAAACCAGAGCGTTCCAGATACTGCGTAACGACTTTAGAACCGGGTGCTAAAGAAGTTTTAACCCAGGATTTGGTTCGAAGTCCTTTCATCACAGCATTTCTTGCTAAAAGTCCTGCTCCGATCATTACCGCAGGATTAGAAGTATTGGTACAGCTGGTAATGGCAGCGATAACAATACTTCCGTCGCTCACGATGAATTCCTTGTTCTGGTGCTTGATTCTGACGGATTGGATAGATTCCTTTTCTACCTCATAATTATTGGTTTGGTTTACCGGCACTTTCCCAAAGGTAAATTCCGTTCCGGATCCGCCGTCAGCAAGCCATGCAGACTCTCTTCGGTCGTGTACGGAATGATAAAATCTGGAATATTCTTCTTCCAACAGGCGTTCAAATTCGTGCGACAGATTTTTAACCAAAATTTTGTCCTGAGGTCTTTTTGGCCCGGAAACCGTCGGTTCCAGTGTGGACAAATCAAATTCCACCGCAGAAGAATAAACAATATTGTCTGTTCCTGTACGCCAAAGGCTGTTTTCTTTGCAATACGTTTCCACAATTTGTATTTCCTCTTCAGTACGGTTGGTTTCCCGCATGTACTGCAGGGTTTGGTCATCAATAGGAAAATAAGTGACAGTGCACCCAAATTCAGGCGACATATTGGCAATGGTCGCGCGGTCGGTTACCGTAAGATGATCCAGCCCTTCGCCGAAAACTTCAACAAATTTTCCTACTATACCTTTATCTCTCAATACTTTCGTAATAGAGAGAACCATATCTGTCGCAGTGCATTGTTCGGGAATTCTGCCGGTAAGTTTCAAGCCAATCACTTCCGGACAGGTAAAGAAAATAGGTTGTCCCAGCATCGCGGCTTCGGCTTCAATGCCGCCAACTCCCCATCCGATAACACCAATTCCGTTTACCATGGGAGTGTGGGAATCGGTTCCAACTAAGGTGTCGGGAAACAACCATCCGTCTCTGCTGATGATTCCTTTCGCCAAATATTCCAGATTAACCTGATGGCAAATTCCTAGTCCCGGAGGCACGACGGTAAAGTTGCGAAGCCCGTCCTGAGCCCATTTTAATAATTCATAGCGTTCCTTGTTTCTCTCATATTCTATTTCCACATTTTTGTCATAAGAATAATCTGTTCCGAAATAATCTACCTGAACGGAATGGTCAATCACCAAATCGACCGGTATTTCGGGGTTGATCAGCTGTCCGTTTTTGCCGTGCCTCACAAATTCAGCACGCAGCGAAGCCATATCTACCACCGCAGGAACGCCTGTGAAATCCTGCATTAGAATCCGGGCAGGCATGAAGGGAATATCTTTGTCCGCAGGAGTTGGCTTCCAGTTGGCCAACAGCTGAATGTGGTCATCAGTAATACTGAATCCGTCGAAATTTCTCAGTACATTTTCCAATAAAATTCGGATGCTGAACGGAAGTTGACCGATATTGGGTAAATCGTTTAGTGAACTGTATTGGTATGTTTTTCCAAGTATAGAAATGTCTTTTTGGAACTGTGGTTTCTTGTTTGTCATAACCGTGGTTTTTTATATGAATTTTTAAAATGAAAAAAATTATTAAGAGAAATCTCTAATGCTAAAATACGATTAATCTTTGTCCAATTCTGCGAGCAAACCCGCCAGATCCAGCGGATTGGTGTACATTTCAAGTGATCCGTCACTTTTTTGCGGCCAGAGGTTTTTAGGCCTGTCCCAATAAAGTTCAACGCCATTGCCGTCCGGATCATCCAAATATAATGCCTCGGAAACGCCATGATCGCTGGCTCCCGTCAGAGGATAGCCCACCTTTCTGATTCGTTCAAATATTACCGCTAAATCCTTCCTTGTAGGGTACACAATGGCGGTATGGTAGAGCCCGACTCCTTCACGTGGTGCTGCAGGAGCTCCTTTGCTGTGCCATGTATTAAGGCCGATGTGGTGATGGTATCCGCCTGCTGAAATAAATGCAGCCTGATTGCCATACATCGTAGTAAGTTCAAAACCGAGCAAACCACAGTAGAAATCCAATGCACGCTGCAAATCTGCGACTTTCAGGTGAATATGCCCGATATGAGTCCGGGCCGGAATAGTATATTTTTCCATGATGAAAATTGTTTTTGATGTTGAAATTGTGATGCCGTATTGGCGGCCTTCTACACAAAGCTAATCATTTTCCCCTGACCGATTTCTTTTTGCTTATACATAAATTTTCATTTTTCATTGATTTGATCATTGGATAAATTCAAAAATAATCCTTATCTTTAGGGGACAAATCGTCGAAAACATGAAAAACATTGTATTACCGGTAGATTTCGCAGAATCTAATGACAAACTTATAGATGGAGCGATACAGTTCGCAAAAGAAGTAAATGCCAGGATTTGCCTGATTCATGTTGCCCCGTTAGATATTGGATTTGCCATTGGCGACATGGGTTTTCAGTATTTTCCCGAAGTGGAGCAGAACGAAATAAAAGGTGAATTGGCACAACTGCATCAACTGGAGCAGTTAATAACTTCTCAAGGCGTTCCCTGCGAACATTTTCTGCGACAGGGTTCTGCAAAAGATCTCATCCTGGAATATGCGGAGGAAAAAGAGGCGGCTTTTATCGTTATGGGTTCTCACGGCCGTAGCGGAATGTATGATGTTTTTGTCGGCAGCTTAACTAAAGAACTGACAAAAAATTCACCGATTCCTGTCTTGGTGATTCCCTGTCACAAATAACAACAACTCAATATAAAAAAAGCCCGTTTTCCAATGAAAAACGGGCTCTTGTGTATAACCAATTATTTAACCTTTCTTATGGATTTTAGGATCATAATAAGGACGGATCTCTTTGGATGGAGATACATACTCTCTGTCTTTGTTATTTCCCAGTTTCACGACCAATTCATAACACCAATAGATGAATATTGCAGAGGATACGAGAAATAAAATCCAGTTCATTACGTTAGCAGTAAGGTCGAAAAACCCATAAGACCACTTGAAAACATCACCTAAGAAGAGCCAGAAAGACGTCATTATTTTCCTTTTTTAAATTAACTTTGTACAAATTTAAGAAAAATGTTCAAATTACTTTCAAAAGAAAGCAATATTTTTTCGATACCGGTGTATGTTGTGTTTTTGCTGTTGATGGTAATTGCGTTCAACATATTCAAATTCAGCACCTTAGATGTCGTTTCTACTGGGGTTACTTTCGCAGGAATCGCTTTGGGGTATTTTTGTTTTAACACCATTGGGTTGAATTATCAAACCCATCTTCCGCTGTTTCTTTACTCCTTTTTTATTTTTGCTTTTTATCCCGGAGATTTGGATATTGGGATTGCAGTCGCCTTGCTCACCAATTCTTTCATTATTCTTACTTTAACCCATAATGACGAGGAACTTCGGAGAAAATCTATTGTTCTTGTAGGAGCTATTTTAGCCCTCAATTATCTTGTACTTCCGGCTACCTGGCCCATGGCAGTGTTCGTTTTATTGCACATTATCATTACGTCCGGCAGAATTCTACTTCATTTGTTCCGTCTTTTGTTCGGAGCTTTACTGATTGTGATAAGTTATTTCACCATCATGTATTTTCTCGGGTTTCGCAGTTGGGATGAGGCCTACTTTCCGTTTAAAGATTTTAGAATCAATACGGAGTTCCATCAGCTGCTGTACCTGATTCCCGTTGCTTTGTTTCTTATACTTGCTGTCGCAGATCATTTCGCAAATTTCAATAAGAAAAGCCCGGTCAGCAAATTTAAGTATACCTTTGTCCTGATATTTTCGGCAGCCCAACTCACTACGGTGGTGCTTTATATGGGAAATCATTATGAATTTCTGCTTCTGATGGCTTTGCCTGCGAGCATAATTCTGAGCAGGCTGCTAAGGTTTGCAAAGAAAACCTGGCAAAAGGAACTCGGTTTATTTCTTATTATTGCTTCTTTGCTGGCTTTTAAACTTACTTTTTTTAATCTTTAAATTTTAAAAATGATACAAATTGATGATAAATTAATCTCTGAGGATATATTCGCTCAAGAGTTTGTCTGTAATCTTACCAAATGTAAAGGTGCCTGTTGCGTAGAAGGCGATGTAGGCGCGCCTCTGGATAAGGAAGAAACCAAAATCCTGGAAGAAATTTTCGATAAAGTAAAACCCTATCTCCGTCCGGAAGGCGTGAAAGCTTTGGAAGAACAGGGCACCTGGACCGTAGATCCTATGGATGGCGATTTCGTTACTCCGATGGTGAACGGTGAAGAATGCGCTTATGTTATTTTTGACGAAAGAGGCATCACTAAATGCGGCATCGAGAAAGCATATGAAGATGGTGCGATCGATTGGCAGAAACCCATTTCGTGCCATCTGTATCCGATTCGGGTGCTGGAATATTCTACTTTCACGGCAATGAACTATCATGAATGGCCTATTTGCAGCGATGCATGTACGTTGGGGAAAGAACTTCAGGTTCCGGTGTATCAGTTTTTGAAAACCCCGTTGATCCGCAAATATGGCGAAGAGTTCTATGCGACTTTGTCTGAAGCGGCAATAGAATGGAAAAAGGAATTCGGCGACGAAATTTTATAAATTAAAAAATGCACTGTATAATATCATTCAACCGAGTTTTATTATTTTCGATTTCTAAATTGATGACATGATAGAGTATCTGGATCATTTTGAACTTGCGGATATTTACAAAGCTCTGTTCGCGCTTATTGCCGGCCTTATTTTGGGTTATGAACGGGAACTGAAAGACAAGTCCGCAGGGTTGAAAACCATTACTATTATTTGTTTGGGCTCAGCACTTTTTACCATTATTTCTATGAAAATAGGAGTCGGAACAAATGATCCGGGGAGAATTGCGGCCAACATTATTACCGGGATCGGGTTTCTGGGTGCAGGTGTTATTTTTAAATCCGGATTTAATGTGTACGGACTCACTACAGCCGGCATCATCTGGATGTCTGCAGCAATAGGGATGGCTATCGGTTTCGGTTATGTGGCTCTGGGTGGTATTTTTTTGATTTCCTCATTATTGGTCATTTACATTTCAAAATATTTCGTGTATTGGCTCATGCCGCAGCACAACAGCCGGGTACTTAAAATAAGTTTACCGGAAGATGAAGCTCCTGCCAGAAACGAGATTATTGAAAAAATTGGAAGTTTTACCATTCATCACAGCGAAATTTACATCGAAAAATATGACGGAAAAGTAGAAGTAACCGTAGAACTTCAAATTCATGGAAACAAAATTAAATTACTTGAGGATTTCCTGCTGAGTGAAAAGAAGCTGAGCAGTTTTAAATTCTAGCCAAAAAAAATTCCGCTTCAATGTGAAACGGAATTGTTGGTTTTCAGTGAGAATTACTTCTTTATTTCTTCCAGAAATTCATCGTGTGAAATATTGGTTTCTTTCTTTGATGCTTTCTCCAGAATAACATCTTTCAGTTTAGCCATCGCCACTTCTGATGAAATCTGGCGCACCTGCTCTTCTTCTTTCAGCATTTCCACAGCATATTTCTGTACTTCCTCATCTGGCAAGTGGTGAATTCCGTACATCGCCAATTGGTTTCTCACCATCTGTTCAGCTTGTGCCAACACATCGGCATATTCCAGTTTAATGTCGTTATCATTCATCAGTTTTCCTTCGATAATTTGATGCTTGATGCTTGCTTTTTCAGCCTCAAATACTTCTTTAGCCTGCTCTTCAGTTCTGATATTTTCGTTGCTGAACATGAGCCATTTGATCAGGAAGTTTTCAGGAAGCGGTACTTCTTCTTTTTCAGTGATCTGTTCCAGAATATTGTTTACAAAAAACACATCGGCGTTCTGCTGGAAATATTCGTCCAGTTCAGTTTTTACTTTATTTTTCAGTTCTTCTTCAGAGCTGATGGTTCCCTCGCCATATACTTTATCGAAAAGTTCCTGGTTCAGTTCGTGATTGTTCAGTCCGTAGAAATCTTTTACCGTAACTTCAATCTCGTCATGGTGAAGATGTTCCGCATCGGCTTTGCTGAAACCAAGTTCTTTTGCCAGCGTTTCATTTTTCTGAATATCTTCTTTAGAAACTTTTACAGATTCATCCATTTTTAAAGATTTCACCAGTTGGAAAGCATCTTTGTTTTCGGCATTTATGGTTACCTGCTTTGGCGGATGTTGGTGTTCGCCTTCAGCATCTTCTTCCACTACCTGTTTTACTTCCAGAGAAATATGGCTGTCTTTTCCGATTTTATCCTGCGGAACCTGCTCTGCAAATCGCTTTTGCATATTCTCAACAGACTGGCTGATTTCTTTGTCAGAAGCCTCTACCTTGAAATACGGAGCTTCATATTTGCTAAGGTCGATGCTGAAATTAGGTTCGTAACCCACTTCAAAAGCTACGGAAAGTTGCTCAGCATTATGGTCGAAATCATTCATCGGCTCCGGAACTGGCTGGCCTACGAGTTTTAAACTATTTTCATTGATATAATTATTCAGGGTATCGCTTACCAGTTTGTTGATTTCTTCAAAAGCAATAGGCGCTTCATATTGCCTTTTCACCAGGCTCATCGGTACCTTACCTTTTCTGAAGCCCGGAACCTGCGCATTCTTAGCATAGTTATGAAGCTGTTTTTCTACTTTCTCCTTATAATCTGCTCTGTCTACCGTTACGGTGAG
>JADMKO010000005.1 GCA_015478785.1 Chryseobacterium sp.
CTTACGGATTTGGGGCCCCGATAATGCAACTGCAATACACGATCATTATCATTGGAAGGGCAAAATAAAGGTACTGAAAGGGCTTTTGACTGAAATCAGCTATCGGGAAAATTCTAATTTTATCGAATATAACGGTGCTACATCAGCTCCGGCAAATATGATTTTTCAGGAAAATCATCCCGGGATTCATTCCATTGTTAATAATGATATAGGAATTACAGTGAGTCTTCACATTTATAAAAGCCCGGAATTTAATCTGAAAGGTATCCGAATTTTTGATACCGGACTTCGCAGGATTGCCTGGCTAAACGAAAAAGCGGCTTCCTGCTCATGGAATCTCCCGGAAGAATGCTATGATAAAATAATCTGTAATTAACAGGGTTTTAAGGTGGCTACCCGGTGGATAGTCGGGTTTTAAACTGAAAACTACCTGTCAAACTACCTTATAATAGTTTTGATGAAGCAGGTTCTCCTATTAAATTTGCGCTTGAAGAAAAGAGGGTGAAAACCAACAACCATTGCCGGCATCATCAATCTAAATTCAAAAAACACAAATGATTGAATTGAAGGAAAGCTGACTCGTTATGAGTACAGTTTTCTTTTTTTTATTGGCGATCGTCTCTTCGCCTCAGGTAGAAATTATTCCTTAAATTTGCATTTATAAAACGATGCAAAAAGAAATAATGAAAACAGCTGCTTTTCACACGCTCGGCTGCAAGCTTAATTTTGCAGAAACTTCCACTATTGCCAGGCAACTTACGGATGCAGGTTATGGGAAAGTGAGCTTTGAGGAAAAAGCCAGCGTATATATCATTAATACATGTTCCGTAACTGAGGCCGCAGATAAAGAATGTAGGTTTCATATCCGAAGAGCTTTGAAAGCCAATCCGGATGGACTGGTCATTATAATCGGATGTTATGCGCAACTGAAACCGGAAGAAATTGCAGAAATGGAAGGTGTTGACATGGTGTTGGGTGCAAAAGAAAAATTCAATATTCTGAGTTATCTGGATGATCTGGAGAAAACTGAAAATTTTGGCGTTGTACATTCCTGTGAAATAGAAGAAGCAGATTTTTTCATCGGAAGTTATTCCATAGGCGACAGAACCCGTGCTTTTCTCAAAGTTCAGGATGGTTGCGATTACAAATGTACTTACTGTACCATTCCATTGGCGCGAGGTATTTCACGTTCAGATACCATCGAAAATGTAGTGCGAAATGCACAGGAAATTGCGGAAAAAGGAATTAAAGAAATTGTGTTAACCGGAGTAAACATCGGAGATTACGGGAAAGGAGAATTCGGCAATAAGAAACATGACCATACGTTTCTGGATCTCATCAAGGCTCTGGATCAGGTAGAAGGGGTGGAGAGAATCCGCATTTCTTCTATTGAGCCTAATCTTCTGAAGGACGAAAGCATCGAATTGGTGGCGGAAAGCGAACGTTTTGTTCCTCATTTTCATATCCCGTTACAGTCAGGAAGTGATGTTCTTTTGAAAAAAATGAAGCGCAGATATCTTACTCAACTTTACACCGACAGAATTACCAAAATACGGAAAGTAATGCCTGATGCTGCGATAGGTGTGGATGTTATCGTTGGATTTCCCGGAGAAACACAGGAACTTTTCCTCGAAACTTATCATTTCCTAAGCAATCTTCCGATTTCTTACCTGCATGTTTTCACTTATTCAGAAAGGGAAAATACGGAAGCCGCTACCATGGAAGGAGCTGTACCTGTTCAGGAAAGAAAGAAAAGAAATAAAATGTTAAGGATTCTTTCGGAAAAGAAAAAGACGGCATTTTACGAAAGCCAGTTAGGTAAACGGTTTCCGGTGCTTTGGGAACATGAAAATAAAGAGGGAGTAATGTATGGTTTTACAGAAAATTATATCCGGGTTCAAAAGCCGTTTGATGCAGATTCAGTCAATCAGATTGAGGTAGTTTCACTTCAGCAGATTGAAAATGACGGATCCGTTTCTATAATTCCTGCTTTTGACCGTTTTTTAGAAAGAGTATGATAAGAAAATGGAAATTTTAAGCTGATTAACTTATTCAGAAAATCTGCAATTTTTGATGAAATATTATAGATTTTTTCAATAACTAAGGAAAGATTTCATTAAATTTCAGAAAATATAATTTTGTATAAAAGAAGTTTATATTTTATAATGCTTTGAGAAGTTTTCAATAAATGTTTTAGCTATATATTAGATGATTAACAATATGAAAGATATGATATTAATGATTATTTTTGGCCATAAAAATTCACAAGCATGAGAGATATGTTTTTCAAATGGGGTACTGTATTGGTTATTGCTACTTGGATTGTGGCACTGCTCATAAAATCCTATTACTGGATCCCGGTTTTACTTACCTGTCTTTATCTGGTAGGGATCTATAATACTGCACAAACCAAACATGCTATTCTCAGGAATTTTCCGGTTCTGGGCTATTTCCGATATTTTTTTGAAGGGATCTCTCCCGAAATGCAACAATACTTTATAGAAAGAGAGACAGATGGCAAACCATTTCCCAGACATCAGCGCTCTGCTGCATATCGCAGGGCGAAAAACTTGAGTGATACCGTAGCCTTCGGAACGCAACTGGAAGTGAACCACAGAAAATATGAGGGAATAAAACATTCTATTTATGCCAAATCTCCCATGGAAGATCTGCCGAAAGTAATGGTAGGAAATGAACAATGTTCCCAGCCTTACGTTGCTTCTTTGTTTAATATTTCCGCGATGAGCTTCGGCTCCTTGAGTGACAGAGCACAAATTTCTCTGAACCGCGGAGCCAAAAAAGGACAGTTTTTCCACAATACCGGTGAAGGAGGAATTTCTCCTTATCACATGGAAGGAGGCGATCTTTGCTGGCAGATAGGAACCGGATATTTTGGATGTCGCGATGATAAAGGGAATTTTTCTCCTGAACTTTTTGCCGAGAAATCTAAAATAGAGAGCGTGAAAATGATTGAAATCAAACTTTCACAAGGTGCAAAACCAGGACATGGTGGTGTTTTGCCGGGAGTTAAAAACACACCGGAAATTGCCCGCATCCGTCACGTAACTCCAGGAATGACGATTATTTCTCCTCCAGGCCATTCTGCGTTTTCCGATGCGGCCGGATTGTTAAAATTCGTTCAGCAACTCAGAGAACTTTCTCAGGGAAAACCAGTTGGTTTTAAGCTTTGTATCGGTGATACCAAAGAATTTGAAGATATTTGCGAACAGATGAATGTCCTTCAGATTTTCCCGGATTTTATAACAGTTGACGGCGCTGAAGGCGGAACCGGCGCTGCACCACCTGAATTTTCTGATGGAGTGGGAATGCCTTTGGAACCTGCACTTATTTTTGTGAATAATACTTTGAAAAATTATAATCTGAGAGAGAAAGTTCGCATCATTGCCAGCGGAAAAGTATTGACTTCGCTAGATATCCTACGAGCTATCGCTATGGGAGCAGACATGTGTAACAATGCCCGTGGATTTATGTTTGCGCTGGGTTGTATTCAGGCATTACGGTGTAATACCAATGCCTGTCCTACAGGTGTGGCTACACAGGATAAAATGCTCATCAAAGGACTGGACGTGACAGATAAATCTGAAAGAGTATATCATTTTCATAAAAATACCCTTCTCACCTGTAATGAACTGATTGCTGCTGCAGGAAGATCTTCTTATGAAGAAGTGGACGCTTCTATGTTCATGAGAGGAGACGAATTTGAGCATCTTTCAGACATTTATTTCCCTGATGTGTTGGCCAATGTGAGGAACAAAAAATAAAATTCAAAACGATTTCAACAGAGCAGCTTTAGGCTGCTTTTTTTATTGAAGACCTTAGTGTATAAAATATGAGAGGGTATGATTAACATATTTTTATTGAACTTTGAAAATTAATCGTAAATTTGCGAATAGACTGAGAGAGTGTGTACACTTTTTCAGGGAAAAACGAAAACCTAAAACTCATAGCTCATTAATTCCATCTTAAGAATGTTTAAAAATATTCTGTCGAATTTTACATTTCTTATTGTATTCTTTTTGCCCGGCAAGGAGAATTGGTGTACGCTTTTTAAACAATCGTTTTGCTTTTCACTGATTTTCAAAATCGGTTTTCTTTATATAACTTTTCTCCGTATACTGTACGGACTGATCCCAAGGAATTTTAATTTAGTAAGATATAATACTCATTATCAGTATAATGCTGAATATTTTTCGTGCGATTGAATTTAGAATATGGAAATGAAAAAAATACAAGATCAATAATGGATACAAAAATCTGGCTTTCTTCCCCACACATGGGCGGAGGTGAAATGAAATATATTCAGCAGGCATTCGACGAAAACTGGGTGGCGCCACTGGGCCCTAATGTCAACGGTTTTGAACAGGATCTGGAAGATTTTTTGCAGAATGGTGCTCATGTTGCGGCATTAAGTTCAGGAACCGGAGCATTGCATCTTGCATTGGTACTGTTGGATGTTCATGCGCATGATGAAGTGATCTGCCAATCGCTCACGTTTTCAGCTTCGGCAAATCCAATTAAATACCTGAATGCCAATGCACTTTTTGTTGATAGCGAGCGGGATACATGGAATCTTTGCCCTAATGCGGTGGAAGATGCGATTAAAAAAAGATTAAAAACCGGAAAAAAACCCAAAGCGATTATTGCTGTCGATTTGTATGGAATGCCTTATAAGATTAATGATCTCCGTTCCATTTCCAAAAGATATGAAATTCCCATCATTGAAGATGCTGCCGAAGCCTTGGGAAGTACTTATAAAGGAAAAAAATGTGGAACTTTCGGAGATATTTCCATATTGAGTTTCAATGGAAATAAAATTATCACTACTTCTGGTGGTGGTGCTTTGATTGTGAAGAAAAAGGAGTATAAAAAGAAGGCCGTATTTCTTTCCACACAAGCTCGGGATGACGCACCTCATTACGAACATACCAATTTGGGATACAACTACAGAATGAGCAATATATGTGCCGGAATCGGGCGCGGACAGATGGAAGTTATTAATGACAGGGTAGCCCAACGCAGAGCCAATCATGATTTTTATGAAGATCTTTTTCAGGAAATTCCGGGCGTAACAGTGCTGAAAGAACCTAACGGTGATTATTTCTCAAATCGTTGGTTATCAGCTATTATGATTGATCCTCAATTAGCTTCTTTGACGCGTGAAGAACTCAGGTTGGCTTTGCAGCAGGAAAATATCGAATCGCGGCCACTCTGGAAACCAATGCATTTGCAACCGGTATTCAAAAAAGAACGGTATTATGGTGGCAAAATAGCCGAATCCATTTTCAATAACGGTTTGTGCCTGCCGTCAGGATCTAATCTTACAGAGGAAGATAGAGACCGAATTGCGCAGACAATTCGCCATACATTTAAAGAAGTGATCGCTTAGTAGACCAGCATTGCTTTAAATGCGCTCTATAAAATGATAAGTTTGAAGATTTTATTAAAAACTGAAAAAAATAGTATTTGGGAATCATGAACATGCAAAATCTTAAAAACAGGATTTACAGCGGCGATAATATGGTGAGTCTATCCGATGTTCGTTATCTGCCGAGATGGGTGGTGCTGGCCATTGATGTCATGATCTTGATGACAGCGGTTTCCGGTTCATTCTATTTGCTGGAAAAATTGCATGTCCACTCCTCCGAAGCAGTTCCTGACTATACTAAATATCTTCTAATTCTGGTCGTAAATACCGTCTATATGTATATTTTCAAAACATATTCTGGTATTATCAGGCATTCAACCTTTATTGATCTTTTCAAGATTATGCTGGCCAATGTTCTCACAGGGATAACCTTGGGAATTCTCAATATCATTACTTTTGTTATTACAGGAAATAAATTATTTCTGCCCACATTTCTGTTTATTTATTTCACTATATCGGTGACGCTGTTGTTCATGTTCAGGCTTTTTGTCAAAGAATTTTTTCATTTTGCCAGAGAATTCAGGAGAACAAGTCTGAAAAAAAGAATCCTGGTCTTGGGAATTGATGAGCAGGCCATTGCCGTAGCAAGAGCTTTGTTGGACAATCCATCGTTGCCTTATCATGTGGCGGGTTTTTTAACGCAAAGAACTGATTCCAAGAGCGCAAAGCTTTTAGGAAGACCAATTTACAACCGCAAAAAACTGGAAAATTATACTAAAGATAAATTAGATGCAGACGGTGTTCTTATTATAGAAGAAATGATGACCAAAGAGGAAATGAACCATTGGGTGAACCTTTTTCTGGAAAAAGATCTCGAGGTTTTTAAATCTCCTCCGGTACAAAAGCTCCGCGATGATATCCGCAGTTCCATTAAGAATCTTCAAATTGAAGACTTACTGAACCGAAAGCCCATAAAAATAGAAAATGAAGAAGTAAAAAGGAGGCATTATGACAAAGCGGTTCTGGTGACCGGCGGTGCTGGTTCTATCGGAAGCGAAATCGTGAGACAAGTAGCCATATTTAATCCTTCTCTGATTGTCGTTTTGGATCAGGCAGAAACACCTTTATACGAAGTGGAGCTGGAAATGAGAGAAAAGTATCCGCACATCAGTTTCAAATTCGTTTTGGCGGACATCTCCAACAGGCACCGAATTGAACCCCTTTTCCGGAAATACAGATTTTCCATGGTGTATCATGCTGCAGCATACAAGCACGTTCCCTTAGTTGAAGAAAATCCACACGAAGGAATTTTGGTAAATACTTTTGGCACCAAAAATATCGCAGCACTTTCCAGTCTTTATAAAGTCAACCGTTTTGTAATGGTGTCTACCGATAAAGCCGTGAATCCGACCAATGTGATGGGTGCCTCAAAAAGAGCTGCCGAATTGCTGGTTCAGGCATTACAAGATGTGGAAGGAAACACCACCAAATTCATCACCACCCGTTTCGGAAACGTACTGGGCTCTAACGGTTCTGTAATTCCACACTTTAAAAAACAGATTGAAAAAGGAGGCCCTATCACCATTACACACCCGGAAATTGTCAGGTATTTTATGACCATTCCTGAAGCTTGTGAATTGGTATTGCAGGCTGGAGCCATGGGTTCCGGCGGAGAAATTTTTGTGTTTGATATGGGCGAGCCGGTGAAAATTCTGGATCTGGCGAGAAGAATGATCAAACTTTCAGGATTAGAGCCAGATGTGGATATTAAAATTATTTATACAGGCCTTCGGCCGGGCGAAAAACTGTTTGAGGAATTGCTGAGTGATGGCGCAAAAACGCTGCCGACTCCGCACGAGAAAATTATGATTTCCAAGGATCCACACATGGAATTCTGTGATATAGAAACTTTAGTGAACCGAATTACAAAAGCAGCTTTAAGAAGGGATAAATTGGAAGTAGTCACTCTGCTTAAAATTATAGTCCCCGAATTCAAAAGCAATAATTCCGTATATGAGGCATTAGACAAATAAAAAATTAATATATTTACGCTCTTTTTGAGATGAAAATGAAACATATTTTTTATAGTGCTTGTCTGGTATTAATGCTGTTTTCATGTAAATCAAGGCCATCCAATGACTTGAATTACATGCAGAATATCGAACAAACAGCCACGCAACTGGTTTTGGCAAATTCCACAAACTTCATACAACCAGGCGATCAGCTGGTGATCATGGTGACGGCACGCGATATGGAGGTGGCAAAACCATTCAACCAAAATTACAGTTCCGGAACCGCCGCGCAATATAGCCTCCCCAATTCTAATTTGCCTACAGCCTCTCAAACCACTGTTTCCGGGCCAACCTATGTTGTGGATTCTGAGAGCAACATTTATTTTCCTTATATCGGAAAAATGTCGGTGGAAGGCAAAACGATTGAGATGTTTCGGGACGAACTGAGAAACAGTCTTACTGCTTATATCAAAGATCCGGGGATTAATATTCGGCATGCTAATTATAAAATAACTGTTTTGGGAGAAGTGAGGAATCCCGGTACTTTCATTGTTCCGGATGGAAATGCAACGCTTCTGAGCGCTTTAGGCCTTGCTGGAGATCTTACTATTCACGGGAAAAGAGACAATGTTCTGGTGTTGAGAAAAATGAATGATGAAGTTGTTAAAAAAACGCTTGACCTTCGGGATGCCGGCATTATCAGTTCAGATTTTTATCAGCTGAAGCAGAACGATGTCATTGTAGTGGCAGCCAACGAATCCAAACAAAAAGAATCGCGTATGAACCCCAATACTCCGCTGTACATAGGTGCGGCAGGAATTATCGTCACTGTATTGGGTGTTGTTTTATCCA
>JADMKO010000006.1 GCA_015478785.1 Chryseobacterium sp.
CCCGGCGTTCTGAATGTTACTTTCACAGCAAGCCGTGGATTTATGTCAGGACAGGGATCGAATGTTGGTCAGGCTTTCGTTCGACTGAAACCTTTTGACGAAAGAGGAAAAGAAGACGGACAAAGTGTCGATGAAATTACCGGAAGGCTTTTTGGAATTGCTTCCAAATATCCCGATGCAAAAATTATATTTTTCTCGCCACCTAGTGTGCCTGGATTCGGACAGAGCGACGG
The DNA here is from genome assembly GCA_015478785.1 of Chryseobacterium sp. Taxonomy (GTDB): domain Bacteria; phylum Bacteroidota; class Bacteroidia; order Flavobacteriales; family Weeksellaceae; genus Chryseobacterium_A. Next base: position 234 of record JADMKO010000006.1, read on the forward strand.
TTTTTCTGCTGTACTTCTCGACAAATCCGGAGGTGAAATCACAGAACTGAACACTGTAACTCAGAATTACATCGGAGCGTTGATGCAGCGGCCTGAAATTCAGTTTGCTTCCTCTTCATTCAATACCAACTATCCGCAGTTTGAAATGGTCGTTGATGTTCCCCGGGCAAAGGAAAGCGGTGTTTCTCTAAATAATATCCTGAGTACGATGCAAGGATATATCGGTGGAATTTATTCTTCAGATTTCACAAAATACGGAAAGCAGTTTCGGGTGATGATTCAGGCTATGCCGGAAAACAGGCAATCTCCGGAGAGTCTTAATGGATTGTTTGTGAAAACCAATTCCGGAGCGATGGCTCCAATTTCGCAATTTGTAACGCTGAAAAAATCTTTCGGGCCACAGTCGCTGGAGCGGTATAATTTATTTACTTCCGTAGGAATCAGCGGATCCAGTAACCCCGGATTTTCCACCGGTGATGCCATAAAAGCTGTTCAAGAGGTGGCCGCACAAAATCTTCCTGCAGATTATGATGTAGAATTCACCGGGCTTTCAAAAGAAGAAATGAAGGCAGGTTCACAAACCTACGTGGTATTTCTTCTCAGTTTTCTGTTTGTATATTTTATTCTGGCAGCGCAATACGAAAGCTACTTATTGCCTTTTTCAGTGATTCTTTCACTGCCATTGGGCGTTATTGGAGCCTATTTCGGACAGCGCGTGTTTGGGCTGGAAAACAATATTTATTTCCAGATTGCGATTATCATGTTGATTGGACTTTTGGGTAAAAACGCCATCCTCATCGTAGAATTTGCTGTTCAGCGAAGGCATCATGGAGAATCCATCGCCATGTCCGCTGTGAATGCTGCGAAAGCCAGACTGCGACCTATTCTGATGACCTCTTTCGCCTTTATTTTCGGAATGATTCCGCTGGTATTTGCTACAGGAATCGGTTCTGTTGGTAACCGTTCCATCGGGACGGGTGCTGCTGCCGGACTTCTCATCGGAACGTTCTTCGGAGTGTTGGCCATTCCTGTGTTATATGTTATTTTCCAATGGCTTCAGGAAAAAATAAGTCCTGTGAAAGCAGAAAAAATTAACTTGAATGAATAATGCAGTGGTACATTTAATGGGTATTAAAAATATGAAAAACAGATCATCAATAGCGGCTACACTGGGTGCATTGGCAATTTTAACTTCTTGTGTCGCCCGGAAACCTTACGAAAGGCCTGACAACATTATTCCGCCGGAAACCTTGTTCAGATCGGATCAATTACCGCAAGACAGCACAAGTTTAGGAGCGGTTTCCTGGAAAGAAATATTTACAGATCCGGTTTTACAAAATCATATCTCAAAAGCGCTGGATCATAATCTGGATATCAGGATGGCGCTGCAGAATATTGTTTCCGCTGAAGCATTCCTGAAACAAAGTAAAGCTGCCTATTTACCCACCATAAACGTTGGACCTAATTATACCTTCAGTACGCAATCGCTGAACACACAATTCGGGCAAATCATTGGCGCGAGAAGTTATGTTCATCAGTTTGATATTACCGGAAGTGTGAATTGGGAAATTGATATATGGGGAAAATTGGGAGCTCAGGAACGCGCACAATGGGCCACTTATCTTGGATCTGTTGGTGGACATCAGGCCATCAAAAGCGATCTGGTTGCGGCTGTTGCCAATGCTTATTATCAGTTGCTGACTTTTGATGAACAGAAAAGAATCATCAACGAAACCATAAAAATCAGAAATAAAAATCTGGAAACCACAAAAGCACTGAAAAGCGCCGGAATCCTTACCGAAGTAGCGGTGCAGCAAAGCCAGGCGTTGGTGTATAATGCTGAAGCCTTACTCGTCACTATGGATGTTCAGATAGAATTGCTGGAAAATACCGTGAGTCTTCTGATGGGAGAGCCTTCCCGGTCGATAGCGCGCAGCACGGTAAGTCAACAGAATTTTCCGGAAGCCATCAGTTTGGGATATCCTGCACAGTTGCTTTCCAACAGGCCGGATGTTCGCATGGCAGAATTTGAACTGATGAATGCCTTTGAACTCACCAACGCTGCCAAAGCGCAATTCTACCCGTCATTGCGGATTACCGGAAGTGCCGGTTTGCAATCCGTGGAAATTGATCAGCTTTTTAGCGTGAATTCGATTTTTGCCAATGTGGTGGGAGGATTGTTGCAGCCGGTTTTCAATAAAAGACAAATCCGGACTCAGTATGAAGTAAGTCTGGCCAATCAGGAACGGGCGTATCTGAACTTCAGAAAAAGCCTTTTGAATGCTGGAAAAGAAGTTTCCGATGCTATTAAAATGTATCAGTCGCAGGATGCTTTTATCAGCCTGAAATCTAAGGAATTGGATGCGTACGAAAAATCCGTAGGATTTTCACAGGAACTCGTCAACTATGGGATGGCAAATTACCTCGAAGTACTGAATGCGAGCGTAAACCAACTGAATGCCGAACTGAATATTTCCAACGCAAGATATGCGAAAATGCAGGCGGGAATAGAACTCTACCGCGCATTAGGTGGCGGATGGAAGTAAAACAGTAGAAAAAAATTCGGAATATAAATTTCTTTTTGTTACTTTATTGAACAATTGATTTTTTATGGAAAATATTGAGCATTATCTTTCGGAAGTTCTTGAAATTCCCAGCTCAGAAACGGCGTTGTGCGGATCATTTTATACGGTTCGCAGCATAAAAAAAGGGGAACTGTTGCTGAGGGAAGGCGAAATATGCCGCCACACCTATTTTGTGGAAAAAGGATTGCTTCGGATGTATTCGATTGCCAAAAACGGAAAAGAACACATCATTCAGTTTGCGCCGGAAAGCTGGCTGATGAGCGACAGGAGTTCGCTGTATTTCAATGAAAAATCAAATTATTACATCGAAGCGATTGAAGACTCGGAAGTTCTTTTTCTAAGTCCTGATTTCTTCCAGAATCTGAATCAGTCATTTCCTGAAACTGTGACCAATAATGATCTTTTGCTTCAGAAGCACATCAGAAATCTGCAGAACCGCGTGAATTCATTGCTCGCGGAAACTGCCGAAGAGCGGTACCTGAATTTTATAAAAATGTATCCCAATATTTTGCAGCGCGTTCCGCAATGGATGGTGGCTTCCTATCTGGGCATCACCCCGGAGAGTTTGAGCAGGGTAAGAAAAGAACTGGTGAAGAAATAAAAAGCAGGTTTCTCAGTTCTCTTTCCAGTTTTTCATGATCAGTTCCATCAGGAATTGCGGACACCGAATAATTTTGTTATCTTTTGAATCTAGGAAAAAAAGGGTCGTTTCCGCTTCAGTAATCTTCTCTTTCGCCTCGTTGTAAATTTCATATTCAAATACAATTCTCACTCCCGGAATCTGACGGATAAAGGTGCGAATTTCCAGAAGTTGATCATACAATGCCGGCTTTAGATATTTGATTTTATATTCCGAAACCGGAAGCCATATTCCTTTTTTTTCGATGTCATCATAAGGCATCCCGATGGTGCGGAAAAGCTCAACACGGCCTACCTCCAGGTACGCTGCATAGTTGCCGTAGTAAGCGTATTTCATAGGGTCGGTTTCTGCGTAACGAACACGTAATGTGTGTGTTGTGTGTATCATTTTAAGTGTATTATTATACATACAAATATATTTTTAAATAATCAAGAGCGCAATGATTTTTTTTTAATAATTAAATTGATCATCTTTGCTTTCACGATAAAAAATAATAATCCGATGAAAAATTGAAGTTAGAAAATGGATGAAAAATTAGTATTGATTTGGGAGAAATGCCTTCAGTTTATGAGGGATAATCTCAATGCCGCAGAAAACACTTCCGACCTGAAAAAACTTGAGAATTCCTTCGATCTGCTGTTCGATAAAGTGCAGCCTGTTTCTTTGGTTGATAACAACCTGACCCTGATGGTGCCAAGTGATTTCTATAAGGAATACATTGAAGACAACTACCTGTCTTTGCTTTCTGCAGCGCTGAAAAAATACATCGGAAAAGGCGTGAAACTCTGGTATCAGGTGATGGAAAACAAACCTGCCGGAAAAGAAAAACCGATTACAGTCAATGTAAAAGGCCAGTCTGTACCTACACCAAAAGTGCAGGAAACAGTACCACAACATTTTTCCGCCCAGAAATTCGTGAACCCTTTCACGGTTCCGGGAATTCCCAAAGTGAATATCGATTCCAATCTGAAAGCTGATTTTTCTTTTGATAATTATGTGGAAGGCGAAAGCAATAAATTTGCTTCTTCTGTAGCAAAATCAATCGCCAAAAGACCGGGTTCTACGGCGTTCAATCCACTTTTTCTGCATGGCGGTTACGGTGTTGGAAAAACGCATTTGAGTCACGCTGTCGGTCTTGAAGTGAAAAGCAGTTTTCCGGACAAAGTAGTGCTTTATCTTTCTTCAGAAAAATTCATCCAGCAATTTGTGTCCGCTGCCAAAGCACATAAACAGACAGAATTTGCTAATTTTTATCAGATGGTGGATGTTCTCATTATTGATGATATCCAGTTTCTCTCAGGAAAATCTGCAACACAGGACAGTTTCTTCCATATTTTCGATTATCTGCACCAAAACGGAAAACAGATTATTCTGACCTCCGACCGTGCTCCGGTGGATATTATGGATATTCAGGAGCGTATTGTTTCCAGATTTAAATGGGGACTTGCCGCAGAAATAAAAGCACCGGATTTCGATACCCGCAGAAAAATTATTATCGACAAACTGAGCCGCGACGGAATTTCACTTTCTGAAGATATGCTGGATTTTCTGGCCAACGAAGTGAAAAGCAGTGTAAGAGATTTAATCGGAGTCATCAATTCCGTGATCGCATATTCCACCATTTATAAGTCAGAACTTACGCTGGAACTGCTGAAAGAAACCATCAGCAAAATTGCTTCTACCAAGAAAAAAGTCATCAATATTCCTTATATTCAGGAGGTGGTGTGCGAATATTTCGGCATTCAGCGCGATCAGTTGCTTTCCAAAACCAGAAAAAGAGAAATCGCTTTGCCTCGACAGCTGGCCATGTATTTCGCTAAGGAATATACCAATGCAACATTCACCAAAATAGGCGAAGAAATGGGCGGAAAAGACCATTCTACCGTCATGTACGCCTGCGAAACCATAAAAGATGTGTCTAAAATAGACAAGGAAATAAAAAAATACGTAAAGGAGCTGACAGAAAAATTGAAAAATTAATCTGACAGAAAAACAGACAACAGTGAAGAATAGCGATATTCTTCATTTTTGTTTATTTTAGCCGGTATAAACACCAATGAGTATGAAAATTTTAGTGGTATGTCTGGGAAATATCTGCAGAAGCCCTTTAGCCGAAGGAATACTGAAGAAGAAACTTTCCTCGGACTTTAAAGTGGACAGTGCAGGAACGATTGATTTGCATCAGGGCGAACTGCCGGATCATCGCGCGATTGCAGTAGGGAAAAATCACGATGTTAATATTTCGGATCAGCGCTCGCGGCCGGTTACAGATCAGGATTTTGATGAATTCGATTTGATTCTGTGCATGGATCAGTCGGTGTATCAGGATGTTTCTAAAATGGCAAAAACCGACAGCCAGCGCCGGAAAATTTCCTTGTTTATAGATGCGGCAGGTTTGGGTAAAAATGAAGATGTTCCCGATCCGTATTGGGGAGATATGGAAGATTTTGAAAAAGTATATCAGATGTTGGATCACGCCTCTGAACAGTTGAAACATAAACTTCATACTTCCGTTGCTAACCGGTAATTATTCCTGAAAACGATATGTTATTCCTCCTTCCTGCTTACCTTTCCGAAGAAACGCCTTTGTCTTATTTCGCACCTGTAATTCGGGAATATATCCTGAAAACGGATTATTTCTTTGTGGAAAATGAAAAGACGGCCAGAAAAGTGATCCGGTTTTTCTGTCCAGAGAAAAAGCAGCCGGATCTTAAGTTTTTTCTTTTGGGCAAACATGCCGATCCTGCGTTACTTCAGGAAGCTTTTGATTTGTTAAAAAAAGGTCAGGATTTCGGGTTGTTGTCAGAAGCGGGATTGCCCTGCATCGCGGATCCGGGAAATACTGTGGTGGCGTGGTGTCATGAGAATGACGTTCAGGTCATCCCGATAAATGGGCCTAGTTCTATTATTCTTGCTTTAATTTCCAGTGGATTCAACGGACAGCAGTTTACGTTTCACGGATATCTTCCTATCGACAAATCAGAAAAAAAATCAAAAATTATCTGGCTTGAAAATCAGGTGCAGAAAACCGGAGCTTCACAAATTTTCATGGAAACGCCGTACCGGAATCTGCAACTTTTTGAAGATCTTTGCAACATCCTTTCTCCGGACACGAAGCTTTGTATCGCCGCCAATATCAACCATCCTTCTCGCGAATTCATCAAAACACGGACGATAAAACACTGGAAAAAACAACTGCCGCAACTTCATAAAATTCCGGCGGTGTACGTTTTGGGGAGATAGGATTTCTATTGAAAGCTATTTCAGATTCGGATTCTTCTGGTCATGCGTTACCCAGACGAACCGCGAAGTGTCATAACCCACTTCCTGAGCTTTTTTCAGATAATCGTTTTTAATGTTTTCAGGAAGGGCAGGTGTGCGGGAAAGGATCCAGAGATAATCCAAGTCTTTGCCGGCCACTAAAGCGTATTGATAATTTTCATCCAACGCAATCACATTATAACCGGAATAAAACGGCCCGAAAAAACTGACTTTTAAAGCGGCTACCGTTTCGTCTCCGCGAAATTTCGCTTTGCCCTCGGCCTGTTTCCATTTTTGCTCTTTGTAATTGTAACCGCTGTTCAGAACACGAATGCTTCCATCATCGTTAAGGCTGTACTGCGCAATGGTGTTGTTCATATTTCTTTCGTGCTTGAAATCAAATCTGGCGATTTCATACCAAGTTCCCAGATAGCGGTCTTTCTGGAAATTCGTCACTGGTTCAGCTTTTTCAGGAATGGAACTGCATGATGCCGTCAGGATCAGTGCGCTCACTAATATCAGGAATATGGGAATCTTTTTCATTATAGTATAATTTTTTAATTTTTTTGAAGAAGTAAAGTACCCATAAAAACTGGGTGTAGCCATAAACAGCATCTTCCACGGGGATGGTCAGAATTCGGATTCCAAGAAAATCACCCGGGTTGTAGTTGACAATCGGAGAATCCAAACCTGTGCCAGTAAGCACACCGTTCACCGGAAAAAAACCCAGCATGAGGAGGGTGAAAACCAGTGAAGCACTTCCGATCCATTCTCTTTTTGAAATAAAATGAAGGTATATAAGCGTGGCAACAGTAGCAACCGCAGTCACCAGCGTGTAAATTTTATCATAATGAAGCAGGGCAATAACTGAACAGATAATCACCGCTACGAACACAATCAGATTGTTAAAAATATTGGCCCAGCTGATGTCAAAGAATTTCTCGATACAGTAATACGTGAAAATGCACGAGAATGGAATCAGAAAAAAGAACAGCCATTCTTCTATGGGTAAACCCCAGAAGCTAATTCCCAAAGTATACTGAGTGTCAAACCACCAGACTCCATGCGCAGTAAACCAAATATCCCAGAGAATAAAGGGAATGGCCACCACCGTAACAGCCATTAAAAAAATGCCGAAATATCGGTAAAACCTGATGCGACGGTCGAAAGAAGCGATAAAGCAGATGATGATCGTGAAAAAAAGGACGAGTAAGTAGGTGTATTCTTTCATCATGATTTGGCTTTTCGGTACATTTTAAAATATTTCAGCGGAACGATAAGAAATCCAAAACATTCCCCTTCTTCTTTTCCCAGATGTTTGTGGTGTTGTTTGTGCGCCCTTCTCAATGCCAGAAAATAAGGATTTTTGGTATGGGTCAAGGCTTTGAAACGCTGGTGAATAAAAATGTCGTGAACGAAGAAATATGCCATTCCGTACAGCATAATTCCGAGACCAATATAGAAAAGTATATTGAATCCGTTGAGCGATCCGAAATACATGAGCGCA
>JADMKO010000007.1 GCA_015478785.1 Chryseobacterium sp.
AAAAAAGGTATTCTACGAATGTAATCCGGCCTGAGTGGTACATTTCCCTGATATTTTTCTGAATTCCTCTTTCCATTTCTTTCAGGTTTGCGGACAAGCCGGAAACACCAAAGGATTTTTTCCCTCCGCCTGCTAACACCAGACGTTCGGGCAGCAGCATCATGTTACCATGTTCCGTAACCCGCATCCAGAAATTCGCATCTTCGGAATATTTCTGTTTTTCATCAAAAAAGCCGGTTTTGCGGAGCACTTCTTTTCTAAAAATGGCCGTTGATGTCTGGCCGGTAATTTTCAGCAACAACTGTTTTAAACTTATCTTCACAAGGCCTGTTTTTCTGTCCATAAAATAAGGAAAAGTTAGCCGTTCATTATTCCATAAAGACACCAGAAAATCAATTTTTAACTCCGGATCAATTAAATATTTCATTTGCCGTTCTGTTTTTTCTGGAAGCCATTCATCGTCTGCATCCAAAAGCGCAATAAAATTCCCGCGCGCTTCTCTCATTGCGACATTTCTCGCTGTGGAAACCCCTGAATTCCGTTGCTGTATCAGTCTGATATCTAAAGTTCCGTTCTCCAGAATGTAAGTTTTTACAAGTTCCGCACTTCGATCCGTGGATCCGTCATCCACAATAATGATTTCAAAACCTCCTTCGTAAATTTGGTTTTTCACTGAATCCAAAGTCCTGATGATGGTTTTTCCGGCATTGTACATCGGAATGATTACTGATACAAGTTCCATATTCTCACGGATCGCAGTTTTCATCCCTCACTGTAAGGTGTTCTGTGCATGATTGACCTTCCCAACGAGATTTCATCAGCGTATTCCAGTTCATCCCCAATAGCGATTCCGCGTGCGATGGACGAAAAATTCACGTTAAAACCTTTGAACTTTTTATAAATATAATAGGCCGTCGTATCTCCTTCCATGGTGGCACTTAAAGCAAAAATAAGTTCCTTCACCGTTCCCGACTGCAATTTTTTCTCAATAGAAGCAATATTCAAATGGGCAGGCCCTACTCCTTCCATGGGAGAAATCTTGCCGCCAAGCACCAGATATTTTCCGATAAATTTGCCGGTATTTTCGATGGCCATCACATCCCGGACATCTTCCACAATACACAACAATGCCGAATCTCTTCTGTGACTCGAACAAATATCGCATACTTCTACGTCCGAAAAATTATGGCATTCTTTACAATATTTGATTTTAGTAACCAGCTGATGCAGCGCGTCGCCCAAGGCAATTCCCTGACTTTCCGGTTGTTTCAGCAGGTGCAAAGCCAGCCGCAGTGCTGATTTCCTTCCGATTCCGGGAAGGCCGGAAATTTCTTCCACCGCCTTTCCCAAAACTTTACTTGGATACTCCATAGCACAAATATATTGCTTTTATCAAAAGTAACATTATTTTAAAGAGAAAGCCTGCGTTCATCGGCTGATTTTTATATATTTGAACTGTTTTTTAACCCTATCTTATCTCATGAAATTATTTAAAACCCTTGGTTTCGTTATCGTCTTCTTTGCCATCACCGGTTGTACAAAAAAAGAGAACGTTACTGAAACTGATTTTACTGACAGCCTTTCCATTGATAATCCTGTTATTGTGGACAGTGTTGCCGTTCCGGAATTATCATTGCAAACCTTCGGATTTCCTCAGGAAGTAGAAGGCTGTTCCTGCTATTTTGCTGAAAATAAAACAGATTTTGAAAAAGAAAATTTCCTTTATGTAGATGATTATGGCAACAGTGCCTATATAAAAGTAAATGGAAAACTCATTAAAATACCCATGGAAGAAGGCGATTTTGACCCTTCCAATTTTAATAAAATTATTGAAAATGAAGACTACAGCATCAGCATGTCCGGAAGAAAAGTACACGAAGGGGATGAAACGATGCAGTTTGAAGGCGTGATGACGGTGAAAGAAAAGAAGACCGGCCGGGAATTTACTTCATCAGTTTTCGGCGAATGTGGCTGTTAAACTTGACAAACTCTAAAAAATTATCGCTTCCGGAATTTCGGAAGCGTTTTTTTATTCTTAAATTTGAAAAAAAATAGAATGAATATTACCCAGCTCGAACCCCAAGTTATCTGGAAAAACTTCGCAGCGCTGAATGCTGTTCCCAGGCCTTCCAAAAAAGAAGAAAGAGTGATTGCTTTCATGAAAGATTTCGGAAACCAACTGTCTTTGGAAACGATAGTAGATGAAGTAGGAAACGTGATCATCAGAAAGCCGGCTACTCCCGGAATGGAAAACAGAAAACCCGTTGTTCTGCAATCGCATCTGGATATGGTGCATCAGAAGAACAATGATGTTGATTTCGATTTTGAAACGCAGGGAATTGAAATGGAAATTCAGAATGACTGGGTGAAAGCAAAAGGAACTACTTTAGGAGCCGACAACGGCCTTGGAGTAGCGGCGATCATGGCTTTACTTGAAAGTTCAGACATTCCTCATCCTGCGCTGGAAGCTCTTTTTACCATTGATGAAGAAACCGGAATGACCGGTGCTATCGGATTGAAACCGGGCCAGCTTCAGGGCGAAATCCTGCTGAATCTCGATACCGAAGAAGATGATGAAATAGATATTGGATGTGCCGGAGGTGTTGACGTTACGGCTACCCAGAAATATTCCGTCCAACAACCAGAAGGACAACCCGTTCGCATTACGATCAAAGGATTACAGGGCGGACATTCCGGAATGGACATTCATAAAAATTTCGGAAATGCCAATATTATTTTGGGAAGGCTGCTGTATCCCGGAATGGATCAAAATATACAATTGATTTCCATAGACGGCGGAGGATTGAGAAACGCAATTCCGAGGGAAGCTACCGCTTTGTTTACCGTAAATAATGCTGAGGAATTTCTGAAAAAAGCAACTGTTTTAGCACAGGAAATAAAGGATGAATTTGCAGCAACGGAAAAAGATCTTGAAATTACCGCTGAAAAATCAGACGGTAAAGAAGCAGCTGTTTCTGAAGAGGATTCTAAAAAAATCATCCTTGCACTGAAAGCTGTTCATAATGGGGTGTACCGTATGAGCCCGGATGTGGAAGATCTGGTAGAAACGTCCAATAACGTAGCCAGAGTAGAACTTAAAGAAGGCCAGTTGAAGATCATGAATCTTTCCCGTTCATCAGTAGAATCCGGAAAAACGGCGGTAGCAGAGCAACTGCGTTCGGTTTTTGAACTGGCAGGAATGGAAGTGGAGTGTAATGGCTCTTATCCGGGCTGGAAACCAAAACCCGGATCTGAGATTGTGAAAGTGATGGAGAAAATCTATGAAAACCGATTCGGAGCAAAACCACACGTTGTGGCCTGTCACGCCGGATTGGAATGCGGAATTATCGGTGCTCATTATCCGAAAATGGAAATGGTGAGTTTTGGACCTACCATCCGCGGTGCGCATTCTCCGGACGAAAAAGCCAACATTCCATCGGTACAGAAATTCTGGGGATTTTTAAAAGAAATTCTCGCCCATATTCCTGAGAGAAATTAAAATACTATCCATCCGGAACTGGCTCTTAGTTCCGGATGACATGTATTTCTTATCCTACATCAACGGCAAAAGCTTTTATTTCAGTTATATTTGTCTTCAATCTGAAAAATATACAATATGAAAATAAATATCTGGAGTGACATCCGATGCCCATTCTGTTATGTTGGCAAGAAAAAACTGGAAAAAGCGATGGAGCAGTTTCCACACGCTGATAAGGTAGAACTGGTTTGGCACAGTTTTCAACTGGATCCACAACTGAAAACCCAACCAGAGCGCGATCCTTTCGAGTTTTTCTCCGAAATAAAAGGCATTTCTGAAAGCCAGGCAAAGCTGATGCACCAACACGCCTACAACGCCGGAAAAGAGGCCGGAATAGACTTTAATTTTGAGCAGCAAAAAATCGCTAATTCTTTCAAAGGACATTTGCTGATTCAATTGGCAAAAGAAAAGAATTTGGCCAATGAAATGGAGGAAGCTCTCTTCAGTGCTCAGTTTATTGAAGCTAAAAATATTGATGATGAAGCAACGCTGATCGAAATAGGAAAAAAAGTGGGCTTAACAAAAGAAGAAGTACAAAATGCCCTGCAATCTGACGACCTTGCCTATAAAGTAAAACAGGATATGGACACCGCCGGAAATCTGGGAATCAATTCTGTTCCCTTCTTTGTTTTTAATGATAAATATGCCATTTCCGGAGCACAACAACCTCCGGTTTTTCTTGAAATTCTGGAGAAATCCTGGAAAGAATTTTCTGCCGGCGACAATGGTTTACAAATCATTGAAGGCGACAGCTGTGATGCAGACGGCAACTGCAATTGAATTTATTATCATACATCAAGGTTCAAAGAAAAGGCAATGCCTATTTTTGCACTATAAAATTTAATCTAAAAAAATCATTATGAAAAAAGTATTATCATTAGCATTTATCATGCTGTTCTCAGTGAGCATTTTTGCTCAGAAAGTTTTAGTGAGCGATCCTGCGCACTCCCGTATTCAGTTTTCGGTAATTCACCTTACCATTAACGACATTGTCGGAAATTTTGACAAAGCAAATCTTAACATTAACGCTGATGAAAAGAATTTCCTGAACTCCAAACTAAATTTTGAAGTGGATGTGAATTCCATCAACACCCATATCGAAGCGCGTGACAACCACTTGAGAAGTGCTGATTTCTTCGACGTGGCAAAATATCCTACGATGACCTTTACTTCTACTTCCATCACCAAAGGAAAGCAGAAAAACTATTACAATGTGAACGGAAACCTTACCATGCACGGAATTACCAAGCCGGTTTCTGTCATATTAGTGTACAGAGGATCTGTGGTCAATCAGATGAATAAAAAAGACACGCACGGATATCAGGTGTTGGCTACCATCAAAAGATCCGATTTCGGAGTTGGGCCCAATTTCCCTGAAGCCATTATCAGCGATCAGGTAAGAATCAAAGGAGATTTTGAACTTACTGAAAAATAATTTGTCTCCATACAAATAATCCACCGGATCAGGAATTTCTGATCCGGTTTTTTTATCAACATTTTCACGGCTTTTAAGGTTATTATTTAGCGTAATAATTTATATTTGATTTTTTTAAAAGATCTTGAGGAAAATATTCGTTGCATTATGGATTTTAGGGAATTTTGCGTTGGTTTCGGCGCAGCGTGACAGCATTTATATTAAGGCCACCGTTTCCGAAGATCTCAAAACCATTCAGGTTCGCCAGGAAATTAATTTTGTCAACAAAAGCGAAACGCCCATGCAAGACATCCGGTTGCTGAATTGGGTGGCAGCATATCAAAATCGGGGAACTGCGCTTTATGAAAGAGAAATTGAAGACCGAAACCGCGAGTTTCATTTCGCAAAACCGGAAGAATTGGGAACCCTCAATTCCCTGATGATCAGCATCGACGGAAAAACAAGCGAGGAACCAAAAAAGCTAAATTCCGAAAACCTTTATTTTTCTTTTTCTGAACCGCTATTGCCGGGAGAACGCACGAAAATTGAACTTCAGTACGAGTTGAAGCTTCCTTCCGCTTCGTTTACAGGATACGGCGTTGCAGAAGATCAAGTGCTTCTGAAATATTTCTTTTTAACTCCCGACAGTTTCCAAAACCTGCATCGTGAGGAAAAGCATTTTCGCGATATGGAAGAAACTTCCAGCCACAGCATTTTCTGGACGGTAAATCTCGATGTTCCTGCGAACCATTATGCGAAAAGCAATCTGCAAGAAATTGCTCCTTATTACTTCCGAGGATTCCTGAAAAACGACCCTGAAATATTAATTTCCTCGCGAAATTATCCAAAGATAAATATCGGAATTGATGGAAAAAAAACAGAAGTTCATTTTGGGTATCCTTTAACTCAGGAAGAAAAAGAAGAACTGGAATTCTATCTACCCAGACAGCTGGCTTTTATTCAGAAAAACACCGGTATTCTGCCGGAAAACATTTTCATTTCAGAGAAATTTCGAAAGAAAGAAGACTTTTTCGGGAATGATGACATCGTGCTCTGGAAATTTCGTTTCCCCCTTTTTACGCCTTCAGAAAATATTGATCTGGATTATTTCAGTGTGATTTCGCAAAGCATCATCAATGAAAACCTGATCACTTACAAAGAAGAAGATCACTGGTTGAAAAATGGCATTAAAACCTATCTGGAACTCGATTATCTGAAAACGCATTATCCTGAACACAAACTTCTCGGGATGTTGCCGGAAGCTTCTATATTTGGCATTAAACCTTTGAAAATATTTCATGCGTCGCGGCTGAAACTCATCGAACGGTATGGCATTGCCTATCGGTATATGATGACTGAGAATCTGGATCAGAAGATCGGTGAGGAGTTTTCGGACCTTAGCAATTTTAATGAAACGGTGATCAGTAAATTTGAAACCGGAAGCCTGTTCAATTTTGTGGCTGAGAAAATGGGAACCGAAAAATTCCATGATTTTCTGCGGCAATACTTTTCAGAAAACAGCAATCGACCGATTGATACAGACGACTTTTTAAAACAATTGGCTTATTCTTCCAACAATTCCTCTGCTTTTCTGGCTAACTTAATTGAGAAAAAACACAGGGTTAATTTTAAAATAAAAAACTTCAGGAGAGACGACGGAAAACTGCTGGTGAAAGTAAAGAAAGACACTGCAGATCCCGTACCTTTCAAGCTGGAAACGATTTCCAAAGACGGGCAAACCAATACGCACTGGTTTGAAACGCCGCCTGCTCCATCCGAAGAATATTATGAAGTTCCCGAATCGGATGCGCATAAACTCGTGATCAACAGCGGACATTTTTTCCCGGAAAGTAAATTCAGGGACAATTATCTTTATACCAAAGGTTTTTTTTCCAATACTAAAAAGATCAGGCTAAAAATTCTGAAAGATATTCCGAATCCGGAATTCAATGAGATTTATCTGGAACCACGATTGAAATTCAATGCGTATGACAATGTTCTTTTTGGGCTCAACTTCCGCAATGAATCGCTTTTCAGAAGCAAACTGGCGTATTCCGTGACACCGTATTACAGTTCCGGAACCGGGAAACTGACAGGTTCAGCCGGAACTTCTTACACTTTTTTGCCACCTGAGAGTTTTTTCAGAAACATTATTCTGGGTGTGAATGGTTCCTATTTTCATTACGATTATCATCTGGCGTATCAGCAATATTCTGCATTTACGATGTTTAATTTTGCGAAAGAACCGCGAAGTGCTATTGACAGAGGCATCAGTTTTTCCTACAATTATTATTTCCGAGATCTTACTCCCCAAATGATTCTGGAAAATGAGTACCAAAAATACAATCTCTGGAATTTGAATTACCGTTATGTGGACAACAGCCTGATTCATGAAAAGTCTTTCGGAACCGCTTTTCAAATGATGGAAGATTTCCAGAAAGTTTCTGCCGAAGCCTTCTATCGCTATGAATTTGCACCACACAAGAAAATTTCTTTCCGTCTTTTTGGAGGGTATTTTCTTAGCAATAACACCCGAAATGATATTTTTGATTTCGGAATTTCTAAAGTTTCCAATTATTCCTTTTCCTACGGATTGCTGGGACAAAGTGCAACCTCGGGAATTCTTTCGCAGCAGTTTGTTTTGGCGGACGGCGGTTTCAAATCTTTGATCGATACCACTGCCAATCAATGGATCGGCTCTCTGAATGTGGACTCTCATGTCTGGAAAATGGTTCATGTGTATGCCGATGTCGGAATGTATAAAAACAAAGGAAGTGATCCGAAATTCATTTGGGATAGCGGCGTGAAGGTTCGCATCATCCCTGATTTTCTTGAGATTTATTTACCTGTATATTCCACGCTCGGTTTTGAACCTTCCTTTAAAGATTATGCCAGCCGCATTCGTTTTACCCTCGTAATGAATTTGGGTGCAGTGGTGAATACCTTTAGAAGAGGATGGTATTAAATAACAAAAAAGTTTATTCCATAAAAAAAGCTGCCCGTTTCCGGACAGCTTTATAGAAACCGATGAGGGTTTTATTTTTTAAGGATTTTCTGTGATACAGGCTGTCCGTTTACGATTCCGGTTACGATGTAAGCACCTGGCTGAAGATCAGAAACATTCATGTTGTTGTTTTCAGAAACCTTTGCAGTTCTTACTACCTGTCCGTTCATGTTGTAAATTTTCACATCTGCTTCAGAACCGAAATAAATATTTTCAGTTACTAAGGTGTTTTTAACGAAGTTGT
>JADMKO010000008.1 GCA_015478785.1 Chryseobacterium sp.
GGCGGCGTTCGTTTTTCTGATGCTCCTTATGATAGATATCATAAACGATACGCTTACTGCGAAGGCTGACAGAATTTTCGGATATACCACCATTCCCATCTATTTCGGAAAAAAAACCGCAAGTGTGATTGCTGTTTTTCTGTTGATTTCCACCCTTCTGGTATCGGCCGTTATTCTTTACGGAATCGGCTTTTACAGAATAATGGGTTGGTATTTTATAGCCGGATTTGCTGTAATTTTAACAGCAGTTTTCCAGATGTTTCGCAACACCAGAAACGCCAGGTTTATTACTTTGAACCTTCTCAGATTGTGGATTTTCATCGGAATATTAGCCATGCTTGCTGACGGCATCGTTCAGAAATATTAATTTCCTTTTTTTATCCTGCAAACTATTATTAAATTTGACATTAATTTTTTGAATCTTTATGTCAATCTTCAACGATACTCAAATCGCTTTTCAGCATAAGTCTACAGATCAGCTCAGAAAAGCGTACTGGATGTTCAAAGCCATCGAAAATCCGGCAGTCACCAATATTGGAATTGCGGCATTAAATTTTACCGTAAAAAACAACTTTCCTTTTGTGGAAACGGCGGTTCGCAAAACCTTATTCGATCAGTTTGTAGGCGGCGAAACCCGGGAAAAAAGTATGGAAGTGGTGAAGAAACTTTTTAAAAGCCATGTTGGGAGTATTTTTGATTATGCTATTGAAGGCAAGGAAGAAGAATCCGCATTTGATCATACCTGCGAAGAAATAAAACAAAACATCAAATTTGCCGAGGGAAATCCTGCAATTCCTTTTGTGGTATTCAAACCGTCCGGTTTTGGGCGACTGGATCTTTATGCAGAAGTGCAAGCCGGAAAAACACTTACCAGTAGTGAGAAAGAAGAATGGGAAAAGGTAAAAAAACGGTATGAAGACGTAGGGCAAATGGCTTATGACAGAAATGTTGTCCTCATGATTGATGCCGAAGAAACCTGGGCACAGGATGCCGTTGATGAACTGGTAAATGGGCTGATGGAAAAATTTAATAAAGAAAAAGCAATCATCTGGAACACGGTTCAAATGTACAGAACCGGCCGCATTGAGTATCTGGAGCAGGATTTAAAACGCGCTTCGGATAAAGGCTATTTTCTGGGATATAAATTCGTGAGGGGTGCCTATATGGAAAAAGAAAGAGAACGGGCCGCAGAATTGAAATATCCCGATCCGATACAGCCTACAAAAGAGGCTACCGATGATAATTATAATGCCGCCATCAGCTTTGTTATCCGTCATTTGGGAAAAGTTTCAGGGTATTTCGGGACTCATAATGAGAAATCTACGGAACTCGTGATGGACAGAATGAGGGAAAAAGGTTTAGCGAACGATCATCCTAATATTTATTTCGGCCAATTGTACGGAATGAGCGATAATATTACGTATTATCTGGGTGAAAAAAAATACAACGCTTCCAAATATCTTCCATACGGTCCTGTGAAAGATGTGGTGCCGTATCTTACCAGAAGAGCACAGGAAAACACTTCTGTGGCAGGACAAACTGGCCGTGAACTGATGTTGATAGATAGAGAAATCAAACGCCGGAAAAACGGAATCTAAAAGTTTGTGCGATAAGTTTGCAATTTGATAATTGATAGTAACGTAACTGCGAAAAATCGCTGCTGTTAGTCTTGGCACTACCATAATTCCCCGCGCAATTAAGGAGCGTAGCTGCGACCTGTTACTATGCGGAGTATGTTCCGCATTTATTTTGCTATTTTTGTAAGTACGATTAATTGCCGCCCGATTTTGAATTTTGCCCAAATCATTTTGCCGCTCAACCTGAAAGGAACCTTTACGTATTCGGTACCTGAGGAGCTCGTTTCTGTAATCCAAATCGGGATGAGGGTATTGGTGCCTTTTCGAGGTAAGAAAATCTATACCGGAATCGTAGAAGAACTTCACTCCAATATTCCCGAAGCTTTTATTCCAAAACCCATCATTAATATTCTGGATGATGCGCCCATTTTGCCGCCTCAACAGCTGAATTTCTGGAAGTGGCTTTCTGATTATTATCTCTGCAATCAAGGTGAAATTTACCGTTTTTCTTTCCCGGCTTCGCTGAAATTGGAAAGCGAAACGTACTTGAAATTGAAACCCGGCGCGGTCATCGATCTTCAGCATCTGGACGTGAATGAACTGTATCTTATTCAGGCGTTGGAAGTACGGCAGCTCATCAGTCTTTCCGAAATTGAAGCTTTTATTCCCAAAAAGGAAATCGTAAAAACCATTCATTCGTTAATCGATCTTCAGTATATTGAAATCGATGAAAAAGTTTCTGAAAAATACAGGGCAAAAGAAATCGCTTATCTGCGGCTGAAAAATCGGGAAACACTGGTTAGTCAACTGCCGGAAGTTTTACTGCAGCTGAAACGTTCGCCGAAACAGAAAGAACTTTTGCTCCTCATTTTGGAACATGATACCGCTGATCCTGATAAACCGCTTCGCAAATCGGAAGTTTTTGAAACAGGGAATTTTGCCAATGCACAGCTTAAGTCGCTGATCGAAAAGGGTTTTGTGGAAGAATTTTATCTTCAGAAAGACCGGCTGCAGGCGTATGAAGGCGAAACTGAAGCAGTGGAAGAGCTCACAGCGGTTCAGCAGCAGGCAAAAGTGCAGATGGATTTGGCTTTCGAAGCAGGCAAAAATGTGCTCCTGCATGGAGTGACTTCTTCAGGGAAAACACATCTTTATTTGGATAAAATTGAAGAAACGATTTCAGAAGGTAAAAATGCTTTGCTGTTGTTGCCGGAAATTTCTTTAACAAAACAAATGATCCAAAGATTAGAGAAAAAGTATGGAAAAAGACTTGGATTTTACCATCAGAAACTCACCGATTTTGAAAAAGTGGAAGTCTGGAGGAAAGTCCGGAATAACGAACTCAGCATTCTTATCGGAACCCGGAATGCACTTTTTCTCCCTTTTCAGAATCTTGGCCTTGTCATTGTGGACGAGGAGCACGATGCGGCGTATAAACCAAAGGAAGTCAGTCCTTATTTTAATGCAAAAGATGCGAGCCTGATTCTGGCGGAATTTTATCAGGCGAGAGTGATTCTCGGATCTGCAACACCTTCTGTAGAAAGCTATTGGCTGGCGGCGAAAGATAAATTGAAGTATATTTTTCTGGCAAAACGTTTCGGTAATGTGGCACTTCCGAAATTCAAATTATTAAATTTTAAAGAAGACCGGGATACAAAGCATGTGAAAGGGAATTTTTCTCTGAGAAGTATTGAAGCCATTCGTGAAACTCTGGAAGAAAAAAAACAGATCATGATTCTTCACAACAGAAGAGGGTATGCAAATGTAGTGGAATGCAGCAGTTGTGGATATGCAGCGTATTGCTCCAATTGTGATGTGGTGATGACGTATCACAAGTTTTCGAACGAGCTGAAGTGCCACTATTGCGGTCATAAAGCATCAAAACCTTCCACGTGTCCAAAATGTTTTTCGGAACATATTACAGCTCGCGGAGTGGGAGTGGAACAGATTTACGAAGAAGCAGCCCGGCTTTTTCCCGATGCCTCGGTGGAAAGAATGGATGTGGATTCTATGCGGAGAAAATTTGCCTATGAACAACTTTACGAAAAAATAGAAGAAGGCGAAACGGATATTATTGTAGGAACTCAAATGATTTCCAAAGGGTTGGATTTTGATCATATCGAACTTGTCGTCATTCCCAGAGCCGATCAGTTGCTGTATATTCAGGATTTTCGGGCGGAAGAAAAAGCGTATCAGCTGATTCATCAGGTTTCCGGAAGAGCAGGTAGGGTATCGGGTGCGGGTGAAGTGCTGATTCAGACTTATCATCCGGAACACCCTGTCTTTAAGCTTATTAAGGAAGAAGATCCGGGAAATATTTACCATTATTTTCTGGAAGAGCGCAGAAAATTTAATTATCCGCCATTTACAAAAACCATTCTCATAGAATTGAAACACCGAAAAGAGGATAAAGCAGATCGCGCCTCGCAGTTTTTGGGCTCGGTTCTGAAAAAATATTTGCCTCAGGAATGTATTTTTGGTCCTGAAAAATCACCTGTCGGGAAAATCAATCTGCTGTATCAGTATCAGATTTTACTCAAACTTCCCCGTGGAAAAAAATATAAAGATTTCAAGAATTTTGTAATGCTCAGTCTGGAAGAATTCGACGAAATCACTGGTTATCACAGTGTGAAAAAGAATATTTCTGTCGATTTTTAACAAACTTTAACAGTATTTTAGGTCTTTTAAGCTTGTTAAGATGCTGGTTTTCAATTATAATTTTTACATTTGAACCGCAGAGTTCCGTTTTGCATTTGATGATGCTCTGTTTAACATAATGCTCTCTGAATCATCCAAAAGATTCAAATGAAGAAAAAGATAATGATGAATACACTGAAAAATTATATCACAGGAGCTGCCCTGATGGTTTCCACATGGGGTATGGCACAGTTGCACACCGCAGCAGTAAAACAATATCCGGCCATGTATGAAAATCAGGTCAGACAATTGCCTTCTCCTTCCGCTACCCCTGAGAAAATCACGCTTTCTGCAAAAGAACTGGTAGATATCAATATCAATACCATGATGAGCGATCCCGTGTTGCGAAATGCCGATTGGGGATTTGTTGTTTATGATCCGAAAACAAAGAAAATAGTTTCTTCTTACAACGAAAATTCAGCTTTTATTCCCGCTTCTACCACCAAGCTTTTGACTACAGAAACAGCATTGAGCATGTTGGGCGAGAAATTTCGATGGAATACCCAACTTGAGTTTTCGGGTGAAGTAGATGATGCAGGAAATCTGAACGGGAACCTTTATGTAATTGGCAGCGGCGATCCTTTTATTGGAACAGGAAAAGCCGGATCGAGCACTTACAGCACCATTTCCCGGGATTTTATGTACGCACTTCAGGACAGAGGCATCAAAAAAATCAATGGAAATATTATTGTTCAAACAGCAATTTTTAAAGAAAATAAACTGGCGGTGCTTCCTGCCAATGTGGTTTGGATGGAACATCATAATTATTATCTTCCCGTAGGAACTACTTTGAGCATTAATCCAGCCAACGAGCGGGTTATTGCCAAGAAATTCAATCCATTTGAAGAAAAGACCAAAAGATACTTTTATATTTCTCCCTATATCAACAAAATGGTATACGCCGAGCAGTTTGACGGCGGTTCGTTAACTACCAAAATTGCAGACGCTCCCTATTCATTGGCGAACAATTTGAGAACAACATTGGTGAAAAACGGAATTCCCGTTTCCGGAAAAGTGGAATCCAGAATTACCGATAAAGAACCTGAACTCCGACATTATATCACCGCTTACAAATCTCCTCCACTTGCAGATTTGGTGTACGATATCAATCACCGCAGCGATAATGCACTTTCAGAAGCACTTTTAAGAACATCAGGTTTTTATAAAAATGGGGATCAGACTTTGGGATCCGGCAGAAATACAGTGATTTCTCACCTTGCGGAAGTAGGTTTTGATATGAATGGACTCAGTTATTCCGATGGAAGCGGATTGTCCAGAAATAATATGGTGACTCCCATTTCTCAGGTGAAATATCTGACCTCTATTATGGATCAAAAATATTACCAAACCTATTTCGATTCTTTGCCAATTGCAGGACAAACCGGAACGCTGAAAAGATCCTTTTCAACCATCGGGAACGGACAGGTATTTGCCAAAACAGGAACGCTCAACAAAGTGAAAACGCTTGCCGGATACATCAAAACCAACACCGGCCGAACCCTTGCTTTCTCTCTATTGATCAACAATTATGCGGGTTCTGTGGATCAGGTTAAAAACAGAATGGAAAGGATTCTGGAGCCGGCATTGGAACTTTAAGTACACGAATTTTTTAGCTTTTAATGAGTTTTGCCAATTCTGAGAATGAATCGGGAATTGTTACGTCTATATTCTTTGTGACATGACTCTTTTGATATTTACATAATTGTTAAAAGGCATGGTTCTCTTTTTCTAAAATACCGTTTCATTAAATCGTTAGGAGTTCAGGATACTAAACAAAATTCTTTACTTTTGCCTTCATGAAATTCCGATACAACATTCATATTGCGATTATTTTATCAGCCATACTGTTCAGATCGTGTGCTGCTCAGGAAACTGTTCGCGAACGAAAAATTATTGCACAACCGGCTCAGCAAACAAAAATACCTCAGGATAACACTTTGTCCAGGCTTCAGTTACCAAAGCCAGAGCGTGAATTCCGTGCAGCCTGGATTGCCACAGTTGCCAATATCAACTGGCCTTCGCGCAATAATTTGACCACGGCGCAGCAAAAACAGGAAGCCATTACTATTCTGGATATGTTGCAGGAAACTCATTTTAATGCGGTTATTTTTCAGGCCCGGCCGTCTGCCGATGCATTCTATAAAAGCGAACTGGAACCCTGGTCGTATTTTCTGACTGGAAATATTGGAAAAGCTCCGAATCATTTTTATGATCCGTTGGAATTTTGGATTTCCGAAGCACATAAACGCGGAATGCAACTGCATGTGTGGCTGAATCCTTATCGGGCACATCATACTACAGGTGGTGCCGTAACGGGAGAAAGTATGGCCAAAAAAATGTCTGAAGCTACTTATAAACTTCGCAACGGAATGTACTGGATGGATCCTTCAGATGATAAGGTACAGGATCATGTTTCCAGCGTCATCAAGGATATTGTGAAGCGGTATGATATCGATGCCATTCATATTGACGATTATTTTTATCCGTATAAAGAGTACAACGGTGGGCGCGATTTCCCGGACCAGCGCACCTGGAATGCTTATCTGAAAGTTGGCGGAACGCTTTCTAAAGCCGATTGGCGGAGAGCTAATGTGAATAAGTTCATCAAGAGAATTCATGAAGAAATAAAAGCAGAAAAACCACAAGTGAAATTTGGGATTTCTCCTTTTGGAATCTGGAAACCGGGATATCCTGCAGGAATTACAGGCAGTTCGCAGTATGACGAACTGTACGCGGATGCGAAATTGTGGCTGAATGAAGGGTGGTGCGATTATTATGCGCCGCAACTCTACTGGAAGGAAGATGGCCCGCAAAGTTTCAGTGCATTGTTGAAATGGTGGGAATCGGAAAATGTAAAAAATATTCATCTCTGGCCCGGACTCAACACCGTAGGAATTAAAAATGTTCCTGACAGGCCTGCTGAAATTATAAAGCAAATAAAAATTACCCGAAATATTCTCCCGGAAACGAAAGGCGTGATTCATTACAGTATGGACGGCATCTCCAAAAGTCCGGCAATGTTGAAAGCCCTGAAAGAAATTTATAAAGAAAAAGCGCTGGTTCCGGCAAGTCCGTGGATCAAAACAAAACCTTTGACAAAACCCCAACTGACACTTCAGCAAGCAGGAAATGAAGTTCATCTTCGATGGAGTTCTTCGGAAACACCGGAGGTTTTCAAGTGGATTTTATATTCAAAATATGGAAACGACTGGCAGTATGAAATTCTGGAACGTTCCGAAGTTTCAAAAAACCTTGAGTTTTCACAATCAGGAAAGAAACTGAATGCGGTAGCCGTGAAAGCGGTCGACCGTTTGGGAAATGAATCGGAGTATGATGCAAAAGCTATTCGTTAAGAGAATGTTCAAATGAAGTTTGAGGAATTAAAAACCTTTCTGGACGAAAAAGCCGATCAATACAATCATTCCGGTTTTATTGAAAAAGATCCCATCAGCATTCCACATCGTTTCGTGCTGAAACAGGATATTGAAATCAGTGGTTTTCTGACCGCTACGATTTCATGGGGAAACCGGAAATCGATATTAAATTCTGCTGAGAAAATGCTCGCTTTTATGGATCATTCTCCTTATGATTTTGTTTTAAATGTTTCCGAAACATATTTAAAAAGTCTTGAGGGAAGGTCTGTTCACCGCACCTTCAACGGTGAGGATTTTACAGAATTTATCAGAAACCTAAAAAGAATTTATGCAGAATATCGCAGCATGGAACCTTTGTTCTTTCCTCAGGAAAATGAATCCAGTTATTATCATGCTTTGGACCGATTCCGGAATGTGTTTTTGGGAAATGCAGATCACCGCAGCCGAAAACATGTGAGTTCTACCTA
>JADMKO010000009.1 GCA_015478785.1 Chryseobacterium sp.
ACAGCCCGAAACGCTTTATTTCTTCTTCGGAAAATTTTCTGGAGTAGAAGTTGGCTTCTGCTTCGAAACCCACACTTCTGAGCCTGTCGAAATAATCCATTCCGTACCATCGGACATGGTCGTACTGCCCGAAATGTTTCCGCCTTTCTTTCGGATCTTTTATTGTAAAATCTTCATAAGTTTTTTCCAGGGAATTTTTCATAGGAACCTGAACAATGCCCCAACCTTCTTTTTTCATGACTCTGTACAGTTCGCTCATCGCTTTTCTGTCGTCTTCGATATGCTCCAGAACATGGTTGCAAAACACAATATCAAAACTGTTATCCTGAAAAGGAAGGTTCAGAATATCGGCTTTTACATCTACAATCGGTGAATAGAGATCGGCAGAAATGTAATCAAGATTCCTCATTTTTTTAAATCTACGAAGAAATTCCTGCTCGGGAGCGATGTGCAAAACCCTGTAGTTTTTCGTGAAAAAATCGGTTTCATTTTTCAGGTAAAGCCACATCTGGCGGTGTCTTTCCAGGCTTAAAGTTCCGGGAGAAAGCGCGTTATCTCTTTGTTTTCCATATCCATAGGAAAGGAATTTCCGGTACGATTTTCCGTCTATAGGATCGGTGAAATTATTTCCTTTATAAAATTGATAAATAACAGGACGCGCAATAACACTGGCGGAAATAAGCCACGGCCGCGGAATTTTGTTTAGTAGGAATTTAATGATTTTTTTCATCTAAAATTCCATTGTAAACGCATCTTCTTCATTATTTTGAATTCCGAGTGCTTCATAAATATATTTGAAAGTGGACAACAAAACCGGTTTCCCCTGAATAATGCAAACATTGTGTTCATAATGTGCGGAATTTTTCCCATCAAGAGTCGTTACTGTCCAACCGTCATCATGAAATTTTACTTTTTCGGTTCCAAGGTTAATCATCGGTTCTATGGCGAGGGCAATGCCGTCTTTCAAGACTTTTCCGCTCCCTTTTTTTCCATAATTGGGAACCTGTGGGTCTTCGTGCATTTTTTTTCCCAAACCGTGTCCAACCAACTCCCGAACCACACCATAACCCTTCGCTTCGCAATGCGACTGAATAGCAAAAGAAATATCGCCCACTCTTTTGCCGCGAACACACTGTTCAATACCTTTATAAAGAGATTCTTTGGTTACTTTCAAAAGTTTTTTCGTTTCCGGATCTGCCTCTCCTACTTCAAAAGTATACGCATGATCCCCGTAAAATCCATTCATATAAACACCGCAATCTACTGAAAGGATGTCTCCGTTTTCCAAAGGTTTATCATTGGGAATGCCATGGACGACTTCCGAGTTAGGCGAAATACAAAGGTTCTTGGGAAATCCGTACATTCCTAAAAAAGCAGGTTCGCCACCATGATCCCGAATATACTCAGCAGCGATGGTATCTATAAAATTGGTAGTAACTCCGGGTTTTATTTCCTTCGCTACCATTCCTAAAGTTTTGGAAACCAGCTGAGCACTTTTACGCATCAACCGAAGTTCTTCCATTGTTTTTAAAATAATCATGAGTGCAAAGATAAAAAAATGCCTGCAGAAAACGCTGCAGGCAAATATCATCATATTGATAGATAATAATTTGTTAATAAGCTCCTATAAAATCAACATCAACGTCAATAATATCTCCATTTAGATTTTTCATCTCACCGATAAAATACCCTTCTATTATACCATTGCCAGATTTTGTAATCGTAATAGTAATGTTTGAATTAAGGTTTTTACCAGCTACATAACTAAAGTTAGAACTAACGAATCCAAACTGGGTTGCGGTTCCAATCTCATTATCACTCATGGTATAGGTTCCGGGGCCAATATTTTGCGGAAGCATAATTGTAAAAGCTGTACTGCTGCCATCTGAGCCCGCTAATGTTACGTATCCGGAAGCAGTTATCGCACTACTGAAATTAATATGAGACTTAAAGTTAGCGGTCATGTGTCCTGTAATTTCCGCTTCTATAAGGCATTGCCCTTTTACAAGTTCTATATGATCAAGATCGTCATCATCATCATCATCATCCTCAGTTGACCGGCATCCTACACTAAACACGAGTAAACAGCCCAGTAAAAGCAACAGAGCTGTGCTGAATAAATTTTTGGTTTTCATTGGTATTATGTTTTAATTAGTTCATCAAATGTAAATAAAAAATTTTACCAGAACAAACCTTTCTTTTTTTCTTTTTTCAATTTAGAATAGGCCAGAACTTCTCCTCCATCCACTCGGAACTCTATTCGCTCGTTGATAATATTATAAATTTCGCCCCAACCCGGAAATCCGCCTAAATTCCGATCATCAATAAAGAGATCGGCATCTATTTTCCTGGATGCATTTTCTATGTCATAAATTTCTCCTTCAAAACTGGAGTTCACTGCGTAAAATTCAATTCCGTTTTTTCTACAAAATTCTACGGCCTCATTCAGGCTGTCTCCATGACGATACGTCCAAAGAATCAAACGATACCCTTCACTCTGGAGTTTTCGGAGGGTTTCAAAAACAAAGGTTTTGGGTTTTCCAATTCCCGGATATGCATCATCTACGATGGTTCCATCAAAATCTATAGCGAGTTTCTTATTGCTTTTCAACATTTTGTATTATTCAGATTTGCAAAGATAAAAAATGAGCCGGACAAATCCCGGCTCAATAAGTTTTTAACTTTATTAACTTTTTATCCATTTAAACTGATATTCAAGATCTGGTGTAGAAATTCTGTCGGTTACCCTTTGAAGTCGTCCCGGTAATTTCATCAAATATTCCTGAGCTTTCTGGGCCTGGACATTCAATCCGTCGATATGTTCAATTTTCCAGTCTTCAAGCAGGTCATTTAAAATATCAATATAATCCTGTGCTGTGTACACCATACAACGTTGTGCAGCATCCGAAAAATGCGACCAGAGTTCTCCGGCTTTTTGTCCGCTTTCTCTCATCAAATGAGCAGGCATCACGATTTTTTTCTTCATCATATCTTCAAAGGCTAGCATCATTTCTGATGGATCCAATTCGAAAATTCTTTCTACAAAATTCTTGTATGCTTTGGCATGTCGGGCTTCATCAGCTGCGATCACCGCACACATCTTGGCTAATTTCGTGTTGCCGGTTTGTTTTGCAAAAGTACCCACACGACGGTGAGAAATATTGGTAGCTGTTTCCTGAAAACTGGTATAAACAAAATTACGGTAAGGATCCATTGAAGTTCCAATATCGAAACCATCCTGAATAAGATATTGTGTTGTAATTTCCACTTCACGCATATTCACACGGCCGCAGAGATATAGATATTTGTTCAGAAGATCGCCGTGGCGGTTTTCTTCAGCAGTCCAGCTTCTCACCCATCTGCTCCATCCGTTTCCGTTTTCTTGATCTACGCCGTCAATCCCCATAATCCAGCTTTCGTAGCTGGGAAGGGCTTCTTCAGTGATACAGTCGCCTATTAAAGTTACGAAAACATCGTAATCCATTTCATGGGCAAAAGTCTGAATTTCTTCCAGGTCATATTTGAATTCCTGACTTGACGGATCAGGTAAAAAATCAGAAGGTTGCCATATTTTTTCTACCGGAGTAAGGTATTTCTCCATGAAAGAATCAACTTCTTTCCCAATGTTTTTCATCACCTCCAGCCGAACTAATTGGTTATACATTTATTATAAATTGAATATTATTAGCTACAAAAATACATCAAAAGAAACGATTGGGCTTATAAAATTATCCCAAAATCATATACTCTACCTTTAATTTTCACGATACAATGACATCTCCGGTCATGATTTCCGGGATTTCCAATCCCATCACGTGAAGTACAGAAGGCGCAATATCTCCCAGTTTGCCCGGTTTCAGGTTCCATTGTTTTTCTTTGTCCATTACAATCAGCGGAACCAAGTTGGTAGAATGTTGTGTATTGGGCGATCCGTCGGGATTGATCATGACATCGCTGTTTCCGTGGTCGGCAAGGATGAAAACCGTATATCCGTGTTCATATGCTGCGGAAGCCACTTTTTCTATACACTCATCTACGGTTTCCGCTGCTTTCACAGCTGCTGAAAACACTCCGGTATGACCTACCATATCTGCATTAGCAAAATTTAAACAGATAAAGTCAGCTGTTTCGCCAGTGATTTCCGGGAGAATTTGCGCTGTTATTTCATAAGCAGACATTTCCGGTTTGAAATCATACGTAGGCACATCTTTCGGACTTGGACAAAGGATTCTTTTCTCATTATTAAAAGGTTCTTCCCGACCTCCGGAAAAGAAAAAAGTAACGTGTGGATATTTTTCAGTTTCTGCAACCCGAATCTGTGATTTTTCATTTTTTTCTAGAATTTCGCCCAAAGTCCCGGTAAGAATATCTTCATTAAACACAACCCTAACATTGGAGAAATCCTTATCATAATTGGTCATAGTAACATAATACAGAGGCAATCTGTGCATTCCGAACTCAGGAAAATCCCTTTGCGTTAAAGCTTCGGTGATTTCTCTTCCGCGGTCTGTGCGGAAATTGAAACAGAAAACTACATCCCCGTTTTCAATCGTAGCCATAGGCAAACGGCTTTCGCGAAGCTGAATAATCGGTTTCAGGAATTCATCAGTAACATCTAATTGATAAGAATTTTCAATAGACTGAAGTACATCATGCGTCATGTGCCCGATTCCGTTCACCATCGCATCATAAGCTAATTTTACCCGATCCCAGCGTTTATCCCGATCCATCGCATAATATCTTCCGATGACTGAGGCCAATTTTCCGCCGGTAATTTTCATGTGATTCAGAAGATCTTCGATAAAACCTTTCCCTGAATGTGGATCACAGTCACGGCCATCCGTAAACGCATGAACAAAGACCCGGTCAGAAATCCCGTTTTCGTGAGCAGCCGTCAACAATCCTTTCAGATGATTAATGTGAGAATGAACTCCGCCATCCGAAGCTAAACCGATAAAATGGACTTTTTTATTATGAAGTAATGCGTATTCAAACGCTTGTGTAATGGTGTTTTCTTTTCCTAAAGTAGCATTATCAACCGCCATATTCAGCCGGACAAGATTCTGATAAACCACTCTGCCAGCGCCCAGATTCATGTGTCCGACTTCAGAATTTCCCATTTGCCCAAATGGCAATCCTACTGCAAGTCCGCTGGCTTCCAGGGTAGTATGTGGAAATTCCTGATAACAACGATCCATAAAAGGAGTATTCGCAGCGGCAATTGCTGATATTTGAGGATCTGTTCCTAAACCCCAACCATCCAATATTGCCAGTAATGCTTTCTTAGCCATTCAAATTATTTTCAGACAAATTTAAGAATATTAAAACATTTATTATTTCTTACTCATCATAATAATTCTTAATTTTACTTTTTTGTTTTGATAAAAAAAATGGATTTACGCGACCAACTGAAAAACCTTTTCCCTGAGCATGAAGAGCAGGATTTTCAAATTCCTGAAGAAAAATTCGAGCAGAAAGAAGCGCTCATTTGTAAATTTGAGAAAAAAGGAAGAAATGGAAAACCCGTCACTTTGATAGAAGGATTTGAAGGTTCAGATGAAGACTTGAAAAATCTTTCAAAAAAAATAAAAACGACACTAGGAATCGGAGGTTCAGAGAAAGACGGAATCATTATTATCCAGGGTGATAACCGTGATAAAATCATGAAAATACTTCATAATTTAGGCTATAAAACGAAACGCGTAGGCGGATAGAAACATTACTTAGAAAACATCATCAAAAAAGTAAAAAATATAATATGCTGAATAAACTTGCAGCTTCTGAACTCGTACTGAACGGAGACGGAAGCGCTTATCACCTGAATCTTCTTCCGGAAGATATTGCCGGGAAGATCATTCTGGTAGGAGATCCGGACAGGGTTCCGAAAGTTTCCGAATATTTTGATAAAATTGAAATCAAAAAAAATAAAAGAGAATTTTATACTCACACAGGTATTTTACGCGGAGAAAGAATCACCGTGATGTCGTCCGGAATTGGTACCGAAAATATTGACATCGTGATGAACGAGTTGGATGCATTGGTAAATATTGATTTGAAAAACAAAGAATTCAAGTCCGAGCACACTTCACTGGAACTTTTCCGGTTGGGAACCTGCGGATCTGTAAATCCTGATGTGGAAGTTGATCAAATGCTGGTGACACAAAATGTGGTGGGATTAGACGGACTGCTTCGTTTCTATGCGGATTATGAGTTTGAAAATTCATTTTCACGAAATTTTATGGCTAAATTTCCTTATGAAAATATCAAAGGAATGCTGTATTTTTCGGATTGGGCTGAGGATATTTCCGATTACTATCAAGATGCAAAATACCATGGAAATACGGCTACATTTCCGGGTTTCTATGCACCACAGGGAAGGCAGCTGCGTCTGAAAGCTTTGGATGACCGTTTTCTGGAAACGCTCAACGATTTAGGAGTCAGTAATTTTGAAATGGAAACCTCCGCAATCTACGGTTTATCAAAACTTTTGGGACATAAAGCATTGACAGTGAATAACGTAATTGCCAACAGAAGGCGCGGTGAATTTGCTTCTGATCATCATGCTTCTGAAAAGAAAATGATAGAATGGGTGTTGGAAAGGATCATTCCTTAAAATAAAAAAGCCGTTTCAAAAACTGAAACGGCTTTCTCTTTTGGTGTATTTTTATTTTCCCTGAGCTTTCAACAACATATCTTCTTTTTCTTTAAATTCCTTTCTCTTAGCTTCGTTACGGGTGGTTTGGTACATCCCTTTCAGCAAAGTAACCACATCCATATTGTTGGGATCTTTGGAATACCAATCCTCTGCTATGGGAAGTGCTTTCTCAAATCTTGCCCGCCGTGCGTCCATCACTTTATTCGCCTCATCTGTTTTTCCACTGTCTCGCAAAGCTTTATATTCGTTGATGGTTTTTTCATCATCACCCATAATCAAATAAGTAAGATTCATGTGGGCGCTGGACATTTTAGGATCCAATTCGATGGCTTTTTTAAAAGCCGTTTCAGCGTCTTTTTTGGTTGCTGGATCTTTGCTTTGCAAAACACCTAAATTATACCAGCTTATTGCATCATTGGGATTCAGTGAAAGATTTCTTTTGAGTGCTGCTGTAAACTCATCGGTTTTTCCTGCTTTATAATACGTACTACTTTGAAGTTCAGCAAGTTTATTATTTTTAGGGAACTTTTTAACGGCTTTGTCCAACACTGCAAGGGCGTCATCATATCTTTTTTCTTCTACCAATAATGAAGCGTAGGTTTCCTGCAACTCTTCTTCGATACTTTTTGAAGTTTCAGTTTTGAAATCTGTATAATCAGAAGTCTTCTTCAAAGTCTCCCAAGTTGCTTTATCTAGGGTATGAACGGTTCCTGTAGATTTTTCTTTTGCAGTATAAGTAGTTTCAACGCCCGTATATCCGCTGTCTGTTAATTCTTTGAAAACCTCGATGGCTTTGCTATTGTTTTTCGCAGAAATATAGCTCAATCCGGAATTGTAAAGCAACTGTCCGCTATTTTGTCCGAACGCTTTCAAAAGATTATAGGATTCTCTGAATTTGTCAGCTGCTACTCCATAATTTTTTGCATTGTAAGAATCCATCGCTATTTTATTAGCAGCCTGAATAACAGGATCCAAGATAGCAGCCAGTTTTGCTGTATTTTTTGGTGTGTAACTTTCTTCTTTCAGGCCAGAAATTCCCGAAGCATCTGCGGCAGATTTTCCTACGAAATACACTCTGTTTTTGTCAGCATCTCTGCCGGTATAAACTTTAGATTTTGCTAAATCATTGATCTTTACAAGATAAGATGCGCCTTCAGTGGTTTTCCCTGATCGGAGAAGTGAAAGTCCTTTGGCAAAATAATAATTTTCAAGAAGTTCAGGCTCCAGCAGCTCCAATTTGCCGTTTAATTGAGCTTCGGCGGCGGCCAGTTGAGCTTGTGCTGTGGCTACA
>JADMKO010000010.1:0-12695 GCA_015478785.1 Chryseobacterium sp.
TCTACTCCGGAAGTTATGAATTCTACTTTCCCATGACCGTAAGGGTGATCCGTATCTTTAGGTTTGGCGGCAAGATACAGTGAATAAAGTCCCATGAAAGCTGCGATGATATTCACAATACTTTCCATGGCATCTGAAAAAACAGCATCAGAACCGGTGATGTGCCACGCATACAGTTTGGCAATAAACAGGAAAAAACCTGCCACAGCAATATTTCTTTGTAGCGAAAATTTCCGGTGATCTGTTTTGTTAATTTCCATATCTGGAAGTTTAAAGTTTGAGATTTCTAACAAAAAAATCCCGCTGGCTGCGGGACTTCATTATACTATTTTTTTCTCAATGAGATGTTCGGCAATCTGTATTGCGTTGGTAGCTGCACCTTTTCGGAGGTTATCTGCCACGATCCAGAGGTTGAGCGTTTTGAGTTGCGATGGATCTCGTCGGATTCTCCCGACAAAAACTTCATCTTTTCCTTCAGCAAATAGTGGGGTAGGATAAATTCCACTTTTTACCTCATCCATCAGTTGAACTCCCGGAGTTTCGGAGAGAATTTTTCTCACGTCATTCAGATCAAATTCATTTTCAAATTCAATATTTACACTTTCAGAATGGCCACCCTGCACGGGAACTCTCACTGCCGTAGCAGAAAGGGTGAAAGTATCGTCCTGCAGGATTTTCATGGGCTCCTTCATCAGTTTCCATTCTTCTTTTGTGTAATCCTCGTCCGAAAATTCGTCACATTGTGGAAGTGCATTTTTAAATATTTCATGAGGATACACTTTTTTCACACTGCAGTCTCCTTTCATTTCTGCATTCATTTGATCCACTGCCGCTTTTCCTGTTCCGGTAACCGATTGATATGTGGAAACAATCACTCTTTTCAGATTGTATTTTTGATTGAGTGGATGCAGCACCATTACCAGTTGTATGGTGGAACAATTGGGATTGGCGATTATTTTATCTGATTTCTCAAGAATATCAGCATTAATTTCCGGAACGATCAGTTTTTTATCAGGATCCATTCTCCAGACTGATGAATTATCAATAACGAAAGTTCCTGCTTTTGCAAATTCCGGAGCCCATTTCTTTGAGGTTTCTCCTCCAGCGGAAAATAAAGCAATCTGAGGTTTATTCCGAACTGCATCCTCCATAGAAACTACAACATATTTTTCCCCTTTAAAAGATATTTTTTGACCTACAGATTTTTCTGAAGCTACAGGAATTAATTCAGTAACCGGAAAATTTCGTTCTTCCAATACTTTCAGCATCACCTGCCCTACCATTCCTGTGGCTCCTACTACTGCTACTTTCATTTTTATTTAAGAAAAATTAAGCTCCAAAAAGCCTGTTCCACTGGAATGCCCAGAACATGAGTGCTAATGCGATCACGGCCATGATGACCCAGCTGATCTGCATTTTGTCGTTGGTTTTAAATCTCTTGTTCAGGATAGT
This sequence comes from Chryseobacterium sp., assembly GCA_015478785.1. GTDB lineage: Bacteria > Bacteroidota > Bacteroidia > Flavobacteriales > Weeksellaceae > Chryseobacterium_A. The sequence continues at coordinate 1,453 of JADMKO010000010.1, forward strand.
CAGCAATACTGCGGAAACAATCATTGCAAAAGGATGTTCTACATAGGTATTCCTTGCCACAGCGTCTTTCATCAGCGTTCCGGCTTCAGTTGCTTGTTTGAATCCGGGAGAAAAGAAAAATAACATTATCAGTCCTATGATGGCCTGAGTGTGAAAGAAAATCATAGTAAATAAAGTTGATTTTCTGAGGAAATTGTTGATTTTACCTGAATACCCCAACATCACCATCAGTAAAGCGATGATGAATAGCGCAGAAGATAGAAGAATCAAATACGCGAAACCGCGGTGGGCATTTAGCATTAGATTGAAATCCATAATAAATTTTTTAATGTTTGCTGACAAAGATAAAAAATCCCATTGGAATTGCGGAACTATAATGCCTGCAAATAAGGCAGATATTCAGTTATTCTCTCACTGCTTTTAGGCTGATGTCGATATTCTTTGCAGAATGTGTGAGGGCTCCGGCAGAAATATAATCGACTCCTGTAGCGGCGATCTCTTTTAACATTGCTCTCGTAACGCCTCCTGAAGCTTCGGTTTCGCAACGGCCGTCTATCAGTTTTACTGCTTTTCTCATCATGGCAACGGTCATGTTATCCAGCATGATTCGGTCTACTTTGGCGTTAATAGCTTCCTGAACTTCTTCCAGATTCCGGGTTTCTACTTCTATTTTAAGTTTCTTTTTATTTTTCTTCAGATATTCTTTGCACATTTTCACAGCATTGGTAATGCTTCCGTTGTAATCGATATGATTGTCTTTCAGCATAATCATGTCGTACAATCCATACCGGTGATTGTTTCCGCCACCGATGGCTACCGCCCATTTCTCACAAATTCTAAAATTGGGTGTTGTTTTTCTGGTATCCAGCAGTTTGGTTTTTGTTCCTACCAAACGTGAATCCCAGTCGTGGGTTAAGGTGGCAATACCGCTCATGCGCTGCATGCAATTCAACATCAACCTTTCTGCCTGAAGAATGGCCTGAGCTTTTCCCGTAACAGTGAAGGCAATATCTCCTGCCTTGGCAGATTCGCCGTCCTTAATATAAATTTCTACAGAAACATTTTTGTCCAGCGTTTTGAAAATTTGTTCTGCGACAGCAATTCCAGCTACAATACACTCTTCTTTGATAATGCATTGAGCCTGCTGTATCAGGTCTTTCGGTATGGTGGAAAGTGTAGAGTGGTCGCCTTCCTGCAAGTCTTCTTCCAATGCCAACTGTATAAATTTCTGTAATGCTTTATGGGTAATATAGCTCGGTTTTTTCATTTTATTAAAATATTCAGAGATGATTAGATAATGGTCAAGGGTTTATTTGCCAGATCTTTATTGTAAAAAGATCCTTTATTTTCCTTCATTTGCAAAGAATGTTTGATGATAAGATAGGAAACATTCACCAGATTCCGGAGTTCCGAAAGCTGTGGCGAAAGAATGGAATAGTTGTACAATTCGGTTACGGCTTCAAAGATATCCTGCTGTTTTCTTTTGGCAAGTTCCAATCTGTTGTTACTTTTTACGATAGCTACCAGATCGCTCATCATTTCCTGAAGCTGCTTTCTGAGATAGCTTACGAGCACCATTTCGTCCATTATTTTCATTCCCTCATCATTCCATTCCGGGATTTGAGAAAGATCGTTATAATTAAATACATCATTCTTTAAATATTCTACCGATTTCATAGCGGCGTTATGCCCGAAAACCAATCCTTCTAATAATGAATTGGAAGCCAGTCGGTTAGCGCCATGAAGGCCGGAATTGGTACATTCGCCAACGGCAAAAAGATAATTGATAGAACTTTGTCCGTTTCTGTCCACATCAATTCCGCCCATCAAATAATGGCAGGCCGGAACCACCGGAATCAGCTGTTGGAAAGGATCAATGCCTTCTGCAATGCATTTTTTGTAAATATTCGGGAAATGTTCGATGAACTTTTCTCTGTCCATATTTCGACAATCCAAACCCACATAATCTTCTCCTCGTGTAATGAGTTCATTATCAATAGCTCTGGCTACAATGTCTCTTGAAGCCAATTCTTCTCGCTCATCATATTTATGCATGAAAGGCTCTCCGTTTTTGGTGCGAAGTTTGGCTCCGTCGCCCCGCAACGCTTCTGAAACCAGAAAGAGCATTCCGTCGCGCTTAGAATACATTGCTGTAGGATGAAACTGATAATATTGCATATTGGAAACCTTTCCGCGGGCGCGATGTACAAAGGCGATTCCGTCACCAGTTGCTATCAAGGGATTGGTTGTATTTTTATACACATGTCCGGCTCCTCCGGTAGCTACCAAAGTGATTTTGGCCGTAATTTTCTTTATTTTTTTATCTTTCTGATCCAGCACATAAGCACCATAACAGTTAATATTTTTTTTATCGAAAGGTTTACCCGGAACATGATGATCAGTAATAATATCAATCACATAATGATGATCCAGAATTTGGATATTGGGCGATTGGTTCGCCGTTTTCAACAAGGCTCTTTCAATTTCAAATCCGGTGATGTCTTTGTGATGAACAATTCGGTTTTCAGTATGACCGCCTTCTCTTCCTAATTTATAATCACCATCATTTCCTTTGTCGAAACGCGTTCCCCAGTTCACGAGTTCCTGAAATCTTGCCGGCCCTTCCTGGATGACCATTTCCACTATGGAGCGTTCATTTTCACCGTCGCCAGCACGCATGGTATCATCAATGTGTTTTTGAAAATTATCTTTATCGAAATCTGTAACTACAGCCAATCCGCCCTGAGCATATTTGGTGTTGCTTTCACCTTCATCAGCTTTTGTTACAATAATAATCTTGGTATCAGGAAGCTGTTCTGAAATTTTTATTGCATAAGATAACCCGGAAATTCCGGAGCCTATTACCAATACATCTGCTTCGGTCATCTGCTTGGGTTTTGTATTTTAATATTCAAATGTAATAAAACTAATTGGGTGATGTGAGGGTTTTTATAAGAATTTAAACAGTTTTTCATCTGTTTTCCGCACTTTTTTGTTATGTTGAAAAGCATCATCTTCAGCACGGTATCCCAAAGCCAATGTAACTGAAATACGTTCAGCCTCGGTATCCAATTCCAGAATTTCTTCAATTTTTCCAGGTTTGAAACCTTCCATCGGACAACTGTCGATTTCTTCCAAAGCGGCTGCAAACATCATATTAGCCAGAACGATATAGGCTTGTTTTTCATTCCAGTCCGTCATATTATATTTTTTAGCCATGCGGTAACCATCAATACTCTTCCGAAAACCTTCCAAACTTTCCATTTCCACGTTGCGAATTTCCGTGATATGCCTGAAATACCCGTCAATATAATGATCCTCAATATGATTTTTAGCTGCAATAATAATGAGATGCGAACAGGTGGAAATCTGAGAAGGATTATAAAAAGCACTTTGTAGTTTCTCCAGTATTTCCTTACTTTCCGCTACATAAATTTTATAGGGTTGAAGACCGAGAGAACTTGCAGAGAGTTTTCCTGCCTGTAAAATGTTTCTGAGAATATCCTCCGGAATTCTTTCCTGATTGAATTTTTTTACCGAATATCTTTTCTGAAGTGCTTCTATATAATTCATCCTACAAAAATACGGAAAACAAATGAGCAGATTCTTTGCAGCCTATCAACTGATTATCAATCAATGCGATTTATGGTGTGAATAATCCGGAATCTGAAGGATTTTCAAAGTTTTCGTCAATCTCCAGCTGATCTGATTTGTAAGCTGCAACCGCCAATTGATCACAAATTTCATTTTCAGGATGGCCTGAATGTCCTTTAATCCAGTGTAAAGTAGGGTTGTGTTTTTTGTAAAGTTCGTAAAAACGTTTCCACAAATCAGGATTTTTTACTTTAACGAAACCTTTTTTCACCCATCCGTAAATCCATTTCTGATGCACTGCTTCGGATACATATTTGCTGTCGGTATAAATATGAATATCGTTTTGATCCGATTTTAATTTTTCTAAAGCTGTAATTACAGCCAGCAATTCCATTCTGTTATTGGTCGTCCGACGAAATCCTTTTGAAAATCGCTTTTCATATTTTTTTTCAGGAACGCGCATCAGAATTCCGTATCCGCCTTTTCCAGGATTGCCACTACAAGCGCCATCCGTATAAATATCGATTCTCAATTTCAAAATTCTGATGTTTAGTATAGAAAATCATCATCGTCCAGATCATTCATCGAAGAGCCGGAAAGACCGCTGAATCCTGAATTGTCAGGCAAATTGAATGCTGCACCGGGCTGAATCGTGGTCCTTATTTTATCAAAACCGCTGGGTTCATCTTGCTGCCCAAAACTGGAAGGTTGATAACCGTAACCTGTTCCAAACAGATCGAGATCAGCAAATTTTGCAAAACTTTTGTAAAAGGAAAGCCGTACATCCGCCGTAGCTCCGTTTCTGTGTTTTGCGATGATGAGTTCTGCTTGATTTTCTGTAGTAGTTTGCTCATTTTCAGGATCATTGTCCCATAGTGCGATTTTATAATATTCCGGGCGGAAGATAAAAGAAACGATGTCAGCATCTTGTTCGATGGCTCCGGATTCCCGAAGGTCAGAAAGCTGAGGCCTTTTTCCCGGGCGGTTTTCTACACTTCTGGAGAGCTGAGAAAGGGCGATAACGGGTACGTTCAATTCTTTGGCTATCGCTTTTAAAGAACGGGAAATCGTGGCAATTTCCTGCTCTCTGTTTCCGGAACTTTTGTTTCCGCTGTTGGCTGTCATCAGCTGAAGATAGTCCACCATAATCACTTTCACACCGTGCTGCATGACGAGTCTTCTGCATTTTGCGCGAAAATCGAATACCGAAAGCGAGGGTGTTTCATCAATATAAAGTGGTGCATTTTCCAGTTCAGAAACATTGTGGAAAAGACGAGTCCATTCTTCATCAGTCAAGGTTCCTTTTCTCAGTTTATCTGAAGAAATCTGGGTTTCGGAAGCGATCATCCGGGTAATAAGTTGTACAGATGCCATTTCCAGGGAAAAAAGTGCCAGTGGAATTTTATGTTCTACGGCAATATTTCTGGCCATTGATAAAAGGAAGGCCGTTTTTCCCATTGCAGGACGGGCTGCAATAATGATGAGGTCTGAATTTTGCCAACCTCCGGTTTCTTTGTCCAAACCTTTAAATCCGGATGGAATTCCTGAAAGCCCTTCTTTGTCTTTCAAGGATTTTATGGTTTCGATAGCTTGTTTTACCAATGAATTCGCGGTATCGAAGCCTTTCTTTATGGTTCCGTTGGTGATGTCGAAAAAACTTTGTTCTGCTTTGTCCAACAGTTCAAAAACATCGGTAGATTCTTTGTAAGAATTGTCTATCACGTTTGCTGAAATATTGATCAGGCTTCTGAGAATGTATTTTTCAAGAATAATGCGGACATGATATTCGATGTGAGCGCTTGAGGAAACACCAAGAGTCAGTTCAATAATATAAGCGTCGCCTCCGGCTTGTGAGAGTTTTTCTTCTTTTTTTAATTCATTAATCACCGTCACCATATCGACAGGATGGTTTTCCAGATACATTTTCTGGATGATGGCAAAAATAACCTGATGTCGCGGATCATAGAAAACATCGGGTTGTAGGAGATCAATAGAATAATCCAGCCCTTTTTTATCGATCAGGAAAGTGCCGATTACCAAGCGTTCAAAATCTATGGCATTGGGAGGCATTTTACCGTCTGAAATTGAAAGTTCGCGTGCAAAATTTCCGTGAATAAGAGAAGAAAGTGTTTCTTTATGAGCCATGCAGCAAAGATACTTCTTTTTATAAAGTATGGCGAATCTGAATAACTAACAATGCTTTGAATATTGACTTAACTAGTTGTAAATCAAAGCTAAGTATGTTGATAAATAAAAATCACCTTCGGAAAGTCGAAGGTGATCTTTTTTCTGAAATATAAATTTTATTATCTGTTTTTCACCATAATCCATCCTGTATATTGAGTCTTGGCATTGGTAACAGGTTCAGTCCAAGAAATGGTGTACCAGTAAGTTGCTGTTGGAACTTTCTTGTTTCCAGTTCTTCCGTCCCAACGATAGAAGTTACTCTTATTGCCTGTATGGATTTTGTTTCCGTAACGGTCAAAAATAGATATCGTCAGATCTTTTTTATAATGCAGCTCGGAGTAATCCAGTACATCATTGATGCCATCATCATTAGGAGTCATGGCATTGATGAGATTAGGAACCGTTACTTCTACCATTACGGGCGTACAATTGTAACTGTCTTTCACATAAATGGTGTTCTGGCCTCGTTTCACATTTTCGAATACGTTTGAAGTTTGCCAAACTACATTATCCAAAGAATATTGATACGGTTGGCTGCCCCCGTTTACAGTAACTGTAATGGTATTGTTTGTAATATCAATAGCGTTAATCACTGGATTTGCAGCTGCAATTACTTTTACCGTCTGTCTGGTAACACATCCGTCACTGGTAAGATCTACCCAATATTCTCCTACAGTGACATTGGAAATAGATTGTGTCGTTTCGCCATTGCTCCATAAGTAAGAAGTGAAACCATCTCCGGCATCCAATGTTGTGCGGCTTTCAATACAGATTATTTTGTCTTTTAAAACTTCTGAATATTTAGGCGGTGTGATATTGAGGTTTATTTTTGCAATATTCCAGCACCCATCTGCACTGTAGACTCTTGCGTATACGGAGGTTGCAATGGATTCATACACATATGGATTCGCAATTTGATTGGTATTGTTCACAGCGTCCTGCAATGAAGAATAGAACGCTTTAGTATTCGGAATCTGAGTGGTTATAGCCGCTGTGGTAAGATCGAATTCTGCTTTTTGAGGTGTATCTGGAAGGAAGCATTCTGTTAGCGTAGCTTCCTGCGTTGGAACAAGGGGATAAAATTCCAAGGTAATCGTTGCGTAATTTTTACATTCCTGTGCTCCCGTAACTTCAACATATACATTGCCCTGTGCGCTCATGTATAGCTGTGGATAGGTAATTTCATTTGTTCCGTTCAAAAGATCTGTAAGGGTTGGGAAGAACTTTTTTGGAGCATTTGCATCCGAATACACATTTGCTGTAGTAAGATCATAATATGCAACCCCTGCATTATTGTTGTTACATGCTTTAATAGTAGCATTGGTTACGGGAAGTAGTGGCAATAGTTCTAGTGTAACTGTTGCGATATTGATACAGCCTTGTGTTGTGGTAACTTTTGCAAAAACTTGGCGAGGCTGTGTTTCATAACTGGTAAGATTCGTGATCGGATTTATATTATTTTGTGCGTCTGATAGGGTGGTATAATAGACTACTGTTGCGGTAGGATCCGCATAAACTGCAGTAGTTGCTGTGGTAATATCAAAAGTTCCGATGCCGATATTGTTGTTATTACAGGCATATATTGTGGGGTTGCCAACCGTGATGGCTCCTGAAACAAAAGTCAGTGTTCCATATTCCCGACATTTGTTTATTGGGTTATTGGGGTTTGCAGGATCCACATAATAAATGGCATAATGATAAGTTGTCCCTGCAGTTACAGAAATTGGCGACACAATAGGATTGGTGTTGGTAAGTGCGTCATTTGTATTGGTATAGTAGCTCACAAAGAAATTCGGGTTTCCATTGATTATTTGTGGAGATAATGTCGAAAAATCAAACACGGTTGGCGTTACACATATCAAAACGTTCCCGTCCTGTGCCGGTCCTGGCTCTACAAAAGGATTCGGTTGAATTGCAGGATCATTAAAAGGCGAAGCCAATGTTGCTGTTCCTCCCCATGTAAGTACAAATCCGTTGGTATTTGTAGAAAAGTTATCTACGATCATATAGTAGGTTTCACCAGGTAAAACATCCATATATCTTACCCAACCATCTCCAGCAGCGGTTTCGGTGGTTTCGGTGGCAGTCATATTCATTCCTGTAAGAATTCCGGATGAGGTAGATGCATAAGAACATCTTATCGGTGTTCCGCGAGTAGCACAGGTTACATTCGGTCCGTAAATAGCCCAGTCGTAATCAGCTTGTGCATTAGGCGTAATGGTCATCGTGAGGGTTCCCGCTGTAGCAACGGTAAAAGAATACCATACCGAATAATGCTCCGTACTTAGACAGCCACCCAAGCTTTCACTGCTATTTCCGGGTCCGGTGGGGGTGTAAGAAATGTCAGAATTTCCACATAACGGAATTCCTGTTTGACAGTCAGACTGTCCCTGTGCGAACACGGCGAAAAATAATAAGAAAAATAAAACTTTTTTCATAGTAAAAGAGATAATTAATTAAGTAAAAAAGTGAAAAATTACTGAAGTCTTTTTTTCTGATCTAAAATTTGTTGAAGGAGTTTTTTCACTTCAGGTTTCAGATTTTCTGCGTTTCCATTGGCATATTTATAAGCCAATCCGTTCGCTTCAATAGCGCCGCTTTTGTCATTGGCTTTCATCAGGGTTTCTGCTTTTTTGTATTGAGTAAGTCCTGCGTAATAGTAAGCCTGCCAACGGTTCGGATGGTCGGTACGAACAAGTTCGGAAAATTCGCCAAACAAAATGTCGTATTCTTCCGCAGTGGAAGCACGATCCAGTTTCGCAGTTTTTTCCTTAATTTTTGTGTCATAAGAAGTTTGAGCATGAGCTACGAAACCTAAACAGAGAAGTAAAATGAAGAGATTTTTTTTCATAATAATAATATTTATCCTATCAAAAGTAGATATCAAAAGTAAGATGAACAAAATATTTAAAGCTATTCTATTAAATATAAGGCCCACGCAATCTCATCTTAAATACTCCATAATTAATTTTGCGTTAATAATGAAGGTTTCCGAAAGTTAACAATGTTAAGGATAGTAATTAGAAACGGAGTATTCATTCATTCAGAACTATAAACTGAATCTGATTAAGAGGAAAATGTTCACATAAATAATTCCCACCGCAAGCAATTGCTCGGGGTGGGAACTGAATATCAAAATTGTTCACTTGCTGAACAGTAATGTAAAAGCCTATTCGTTTTTGGTCGCTCTGCTACTGCTGATGATGATGGCGGCCGCTCCTACTGCTCCTATCGCAATGGCAGCCGTTTGTATCGTAGCTTTCTTCAGATCTTTGGATTCGGTTACGTTGGCTTTTGCAATCGCAATTCTGGTGGAATCGTCTGATTTTGAATACCCAATAATACTGTCTTTCGTAAGATTCGAAAAGATCATCTTTTTGGATACTGTGCTGTTTTTCAGCTTAAAAGTATAAGGCCTTCCGGAACGCAGATTAGCAAAATTATTTTCTTTCATATCGGAAGAGTACTTAGTTGTCGCACAGGAAGAAAACAGAAATGCGCCTGTTATTAGAATGCATTTGGCAGATAAAGATAATCTCATAACTATTTTGTTTGTTCAAATTTATAAATTTTTTTCAGAAAAGCAGATTTTTAGTGTAAAAGGAACTTATATTTTATATTGGCTCAGGAAATCAGCGATTTTCCGGTCATTGGCAAGCCGCGGAATTTTATTCTGTCCGCCTAGCTTTCCTTCCGCTTTCGCATATTCCTGAAATGAATTTCTTTGAATTTTCGTAATGATGAGCGGTTGCAAAACATTTCCGGAAATTAAATCGTCATAATACGAATTTCGTTTTCGCATTTCATCATCCAGGTTTTTCCTGAAAACTTCTATGTTTTCTGGTTCTTTTTCAAACTCAATAAACCATTCATGATAAGGCAACCCTTCGCCGGGGTTCACCTGAGGAGCGAGATGAAATTCCGTAATTTGAGCAGGAAATTTTGCTACAGTAGATTTCAGCGATTCTTCTATTTCAAAAGCGATGACGTGTTCCCCGAAAGCGGAGGTGAAATGTTTGGTTCTTCCCGAAACCAGAATCCTGTATGGCTTTTTTGAAATAAAACGTACTACATCACCAATGGAATAAGCCCAAAGTCCGGAATTCGTCGTCAGAATCAGGGCATAATCTTTATGAAGTTCTACATCTTTCAATGTTACTCGCTTTGCTTCCGGTTTTCCATAATCTTCTAAAGGAATAAATTCATAAAAAATACCGTGATTGGTGAGCAGCAGAAGCCCTTCTTGGGTGTAATCGTCCTGAAAAGCAAAAAATCCTTCACTTGCAGGAAAAGTCTGAACCGTATCCACAGGTTTTCCCAGAAGTTCATTCATCTTTTCCCGGTAAGGCTCGAAGTTCACGCCGCCTGTGACAATCAGCTGAAGGTTCGGGAAAAGTTCAGTGATTTTCTTTCCGTTTCTTTCTATCAGTTTTTCAAAATACATGATGAGCCATGGCGGAATTCCCGAAATGAGCGTCATATTTTCCTTTTCCGTCTCTTTTACTATTTCGTTAACTTTGGTTTCCCAGTCTTCTATAAGGTTGGTTTCCAGGCTCGGAAGTCTGTTTTTCTGAAGATAATTAGGAATGTGATGCGCTACAATTCCAGAAAGTCGCCCGGTTTTGATGCCATAGATTTCTTCCAGTTCGGGACTGCCTTGCAGAAAAATCATCTTGCCGTTCACGAAATCTGCATTATTCTTTTGCGCGATATAATGAAAAAGTGCGCTTTGTGCACCTTTCACCTGATAGCTCATTCCTTCTTTTGTCAAAGGAATATATTTCGTGCCGGAAGTCGTTCCGGAGGTTTTCGCAAAATATTCCGGAGTTCCGGGCCACAGAATTCCAGCCTGTCCTTTTTTTATTTTTTCAATGTAAGATTTCAAATCTTCATAATCGGAAACCTGTACCTGAGCCTGAAAATCGTCTATAGTTTTAATATTTTCAAACTGATGAATTCTCCCGAAAAGGGTTTTCTCTGCAGTATTCACCAAAGAAATCAGAAGGTTTTCCTGATCCTGAACACTGTTTTGCTTGAAATGTTCACTCTCGCGGACGTGTTTTTTGGCCCATGTTTTTGCAGCAAATTTCTTGATAAAATGTAGCATTTGACAAATGTAAGATTCTTTTCAAAAAAAAGAACTGTTCCTAAATGAGAAACAGTTCTTCAGAACTATATGAAGAAAAAAATTATCGTGTGCAGTTCGCTGTCCAAGTTTTTCCGTCTGTGGTATAAAATATATCCAGATCGTTGTTGTCAATTTTGATAATGGCCGTAGCAGACGAATTAACATTAATTAATACGTTGTCGCCCTGTTTCTGGAACTCAACACCGTTAAGATCAGGAATTCCGTTGGAAAAAGAAAAATTATATTTCGTTCCGCTGGCAATTTTCGTTACAAATACTTTCCCGTCATTGGAACTGATGTTGGTTCCGCTGGAAGGCTCGACGAAACCGACAGA
>JADMKO010000010.1:12705-46847 GCA_015478785.1 Chryseobacterium sp.
ACAGAACCGTTATAGGTTCCGGCAAAAAAGTCGTTGTCAGCAGGATCGTCATCACGGTTGCAGGAAGTCAATAAAATCATGGAGAATGATAGTAGTAAAAATGCAAAAATTCGGGTTGTCTTTTTCATAATGTCAATATTTATTTATTATCGGTCACTCACACCAAAAAATATACAGTTATGCTTCAGTAATTGATATTATATACGAAAACTTAAAAATTGTATAAATTTGCATTCTTAATTCAGAACGGTTTCAAAAGTACTTGAAACCGCATTTCTGTTTTTATATATTTACTCTCAAATGAAGTTAAAAAATATCAGCGATACGCTGTTGCCTTATCTTTTAAAAAAGAATTTCGGACAAGAGATTTTTCATGAACTTGAAACGAGTGACAGCATTTCTGTGAAAGGTTTTGCCGGTTCTGCGCCGTCACTTTTTGTAGCTGAGTTGTATCTGATTCAAAAGAAAACTGTTCTTTTTCTCTTAGATGATAAAGAGGAAAGTTTGTACGCAACTTCGGAACTGGAAGAGCTTTTGGGTAAAGAACATGTATTGTATTTTCCGCCTTCGCATCTCGAACCTTATCAGATCGAAAAAGTTCAGAATGCCAATTTAGTGTTGCGAACCGAAGTCTTGAACCGCCTGAATTCTGAGAATAAACCGAAAGTTATTGTAGCTCCGTTTGCGGCTTTAAATGAAAAAGTTTTGAAAAAAGAAGATTTCAAAGCGATTTCTCACGCCATCAAAGTAGGCGATTCCTTGGATTTCGATTTTGTGGATGAATTGCTTATGCATTATAATTTCACGCAGGCGGATTTCGTTTCAGAACCCGGAGAATTTTCTGTACGCGGCGGAATTGTAGATGTTTTTTCCTACGCCAACGAAGAGCCTTATCGCATCACTTTTTTCGGAAGTGAAGTGGAAAGTATTAAAACATTTGATATCGAAACTCAGCTTTCCAAAGAGCAAATAAAGCAATTTCAGCTGGTTTCCAATATGAATTACACGGTTTCGGGCAGCAAAGATTCTTTTTTTGATTTGTTTAAAACGGACAGTTTTATTGTTTCAAAAAATGCTTTTTTGGGTGAAAAGAAAATTCGTGAATTTTACGAAAAAGCAGAAATTAATTTTGAAAAATTAACTAAGGAACTGAAACATCAAACCCGGGAAGAACTTTTTATTTCCGAAGAAATTCTTGTTGAAAATTTACAGAAGTTCAAATGGATTGATTTTACTTCTCAGGCGCTGCGCAATTCTCAAACTCCAATACTTTTAAATCAGACTCAGCAACCTGGTTTTCATAAGAATTTTGAACTTCTGGCTGAGGATTTAAAAGACAAAAGAGACCGCAATTATGATACATGGATTTCCTTTACATCAGAAAAACAAAAAGACAGGCTGGAAAGTATTCTTGAAGAATTGAATCATGAGGTCTCTTTTAAAAGCTTTCGGTCCGAACTGCATGAAGGTTTTGTAGATCCCCAACTAAAGATCTCGGTATACACGGATCATCAGATTTTTGACCGTTACCAAAGGTTTCAGGCAAAGAACACTTTTGCCAAATCTGAGCAACTTACTCTAAAAGATCTGATGTCTCTGAAAATTGGAGATTACATCGCTCATATCGATCATGGTATCGGTAAATTCATGGGATTGGTGAAGATTAACAATAATGGAAAAGTACAGGAATGTTTCAAACTGGTTTATAAAAATCAGGATTTGCTGTATGTATCCATTCATTCACTTCATAAAATATCGAAATATAATGGTCCAGATGGAAGGGAAATCGTACTGTCCAAATTGGGTTCGCCGGCCTGGAAATCTTTAAAACAAAAAACAAAAGCCAAGGTAAAGCAAATTGCCTTCGACCTGATAAAACTTTATGCAGAAAGAAAAACCGCGAAAGGATTTGCCTTCACGCCGGATTCGTATCTGCAGAATGAACTAGAGGCTAGTTTTATTTACGAAGACACGCCCGATCAGGAAAAAGCGACTTTGGATGTTAAAAAAGACATGGAAGCCCAAACTGTGATGGACAGATTGGTGTGTGGCGATGTTGGATTCGGGAAAACGGAAGTAGCTATTCGTGCAGCGTTCAAAGCCGCTACGGATGGAAAGCAAGTCGCTGTTTTGGTACCGACCACAATTCTGGCGTTTCAGCATTACCGCAGTTTTAAAGAAAGACTGAAGGATTTCCCGGTTGATATTTCTTATCTGAACCGTTTCCGTACCGCAAAACAGAAATCTGAAACTAAAGAAGGCCTGAAAAATGGGAAAATTGATATTGTCATTGGAACGCATCAGCTTGTAGGAAAAGATATTGTTTTCAAAGATCTGGGACTTTTGATCATTGATGAAGAGCATAAATTCGGGGTGAATGTAAAAGATAAACTTAAAACGCTAAAAAGTAATATTGATACGCTTACGCTTACCGCAACTCCCATTCCCAGAACCTTACAGTTTTCGCTGATGGCAGCACGGGATTTATCGGTCATTAAAACGCCGCCGCCCAATCGTCAACCGGTGGAAACGCAGGTGATTGGCTTTAACGAAGAAATTATCCGCGATGCTGTGGCTTATGAAATTCAGCGTGACGGACAGGTGTTTTTCATCAACAACAGAATTGAAAATCTGAAAGATATTGCCGGATTAATTCAAAGATTAGTTCCGGAAGCCAAAGTAATAACGGGTCATGGCCAAATGGAAGGGAAGCAACTGGAACAAAATGTTCTGGATTTTATGGAAGGGAAATATGATGTTTTGGTTTCTACCACTATTGTAGAATCAGGAGTGGATGTGCCGAATGCCAATACTATTTTCATCAACGATGCCCAGAAATTCGGAATGGCGGATCTCCACCAAATGCGCGGAAGAGTGGGACGAAGCAATCGAAAAGCTTTTTGTTATTTGATTACGCCGCCGTATGATATGATTACTTCCGATGCGCGGAAACGTTTGGAAGCTATTGAGCAGTTTTCAGATTTGGGAAGTGGTTTTCAGATTGCGATGAAAGATCTGGAAATTCGTGGTGCCGGAGATTTATTGGGTGCGGAACAGAGTGGATTCATCAACGAAATGGGCTTTGAAACGTACCAGAAAATTATGCAGGAAGCGCTGGAAGAACTTCAAAATGACGAGACTTTTGAAAATCTTTTTGAAAATGAGGAAGAACGAAAAAAATTGATCAACACCACCAAAGACGTCAATATTGACACCGATATGGAATTGATGCTCCCGGATTCTTATGTTCAGAGTACGGAAGAAAGACTTTCCTTATATCAAAAACTCGCAGGAATTCCGAACAAAACCGAATTGCAGAAATTTGAAAGTGAACTGATCGATCGTTTCGGAAATTTACCACAAGAAGCCCAAAACCTTCTGAAATCTGTGGAGCTGAAGTGGCTTGCTTCCGATATAGGTTTTGAGAAAATTGTAGTCAAAAACGGAATTTTTCTGGGATATTTTCCGGCTAATCCGCAGGATAAGTTTTATGCAAGCGAGAAATTCAGGCATATTATCACTTATCTGACGTCTAATCCAGTGGAAGCAACTTTAAAAGAAAAACATTCTAAGGACGGCAACCAACTTATGATGCGGAAAGAAAATGTGAAAAACGTAGACGAAGTAACTGATGTTTTAGAGAGAATTTTAAAATAATTGCGAAATCATATCCTTTTATTGCTTAAAAAAGATATTTTTGCAACATACATCAATATTATGAACAAAATTTTATCTATTCTTTTTGCAACATTTATTTCTTTTGTTATTTTTTCGTGTACGAGTCCAGATCCTGCTGCTTTATACGGTCTGACGCCCAATGATCCCAATAATCCGGGAGCAAATATTGCCGGGCCAAGGATTCTTCATAAAGTTCAATTCAATAATTTACCAAATGCAGAATACACTTCCGCAGGAGGAGTTTTAAACGAAGCTGATTTTTATCATTATGATGGTAATAATCTAAGTGAGCATAATAAGGTGATTCTTAATTATTCTGGCAACGAAATATCTTCTTTTGAATGGAAAGTTATTCAATCGAGCAACTCTGGTTCTATGACTGAAAAGATTTATCCCACTTATGATGCGACTGGTAAAATTATTAATTTCATTCAAGACCGGTATCTCGGTACAGTGCATGTAATGCATATCAAGGGAACGCTAATTTACAATTCAGCAAATTTACCTATAGAAATTATTCAAAAAATTCATAATCCAGATCCTTTCAATCCCGGGGTTCTTGATTGGGGAGGACAACAAATTAACACTACAATTCTCTACACAGGAAGTAACGTTGTGAAAGTGAAACACGAGCAAAAACTTTATGATACAACTACTAATACTCTTTTAAATAATCATATTACTTTATATGAATATTCTCAGTATGATGACAAAATTTCACCATACTCCACATTGTCTAAAGACTACAGATTGATCTTCGCACAAGTGCATCCGGCTATGCTTTTCCATCTTTCTTACAATAATGCCCTGAAAACGAAAATTACTTTCCCGATGGCGCCGCCAATAGAGGGTACAGGAAGTTTCCAGTATGATCAACAAAATTATGCTATTGCTGTGACCGGAGGAAATCTTAAATATATTTACAAACCTATCCAGTAATTTGGTATTATTAGGAATTTACCAACACGAAGCTATCTGAAATTTTTGTTGTCAAATATTGCTGTATCTTTAAAAAATATTTAGTTTTGTGTATTAATAAATTTAAAACAGTATTATGAAGAAGTTTTTACAACTTTTTAGTCTTATCATAGGGCTGCTCATTTTTAATTCTTGTTCGGAATCGGATCCTGCTGACGTATATGGTTGGGATGATCCCGAGGATATCTCCGGACCCAGAATACTGAAAAAAGTAGTAACAAACGGTGTAGATGAAGAGCTATATGAATTAAACCAGGGAAAACTTTTCCAGGTAAAGCGCAATAAATATGACGGAAATAACGCTGTAGAGCAACAAACAATTTATGTTTTTTATCTTGGCAACAGAATTTCTAAAATTGAAGTGAACGGAACTTATCCGGGAACTACAACGTCCGGCAGATTTGATTTGACTCCGAATTACAACCAGACTTCCGGAAAAATTGTCAGCCTAATGAGTGATTTCTATACAGGAACTACGCATAAGAAACACGCGATTACCACCTATGTATACGATGCTGACGGAAAACTTGCAGGAGCTCTTACGAAAACAGCGACGATAGACCCAAGTTCACCAACGAATTATATATATCCGAACTACCGGAAAGATCACCTGAAGTTTGACGGAAATAACGTAACAGAAATTGAATCCATTGATGAGGTAGTGAATGTAACCACCGGAGTTATCGAAAGTTCCGAATCAAAAAAATATGAATTCAGCAATTTCGACTGGAGAATGAATCCTTATACCGGCATTTCTGATAATTATTTGATGATCATGGCTACCTTATTTCCGGAAATGTACGCTCATTTTTCGGATAACAATGCAGCTAAACTGAAGTTTACTAAAGGAACGGATCCGGTTGCGGAAACTAATTTTACTTACAAGTACGATACGCATAACTATATCACTTCCAACGGGTTTCAAAAGTTTTTTTATCAGTCGAAGCCTTAAAATTATTTTAACAACAACGTAATGAAAAAACAAACATATTTAATTCTATCAGCGGTTTTGTTGCTCTTTGCAGTTCAGTCTTGCCAAAGAATGGGAGATGATGATGGAAATCTGCTGAACAATATGAACGGCAACCAAGATGGTTTGGGGAAAGACCGTTTTTTATATCAGGAAGTTACCTCCGCTAAAGTTTTAGCTCAATACAATTATTCGGGCAGAAAATTAGTTCAGGTATTGGAAGACAGTGCGATAACAAATATTTCCTATTCAGGAGATCTTATCAGCAGAATCGACTATAACGGCGTGGTAGAAGGAGACAGTATTTCCTACATACAGGAATTTAATTATGACATTATGAACGGAAACGTTCTGAATTTGATTACTGAAACCAAAAGCGTTTACGAAGATATTCATACGGTTCCTTTTATAGACATTATTGTGAAACGGACCAATACAATGTACGAACCAACCTTTGATGCTTCAGGAAAACTGGCCTCTGTTCTCAGCAAAACCGGAAATGTTGTTCCACTTACGCCTTTTGTTTTTACGTCGTATTGGAAAGTAGATTATACTTATAACAGCTCTAAGAAAAATGTGACCAATGTATATAAAGAAATAGGATCAATTGTGATGGGAAATCTTGAACCATCTCCAGTTTACGAGACTTATGATTTTACTGAATACGACAGCGGAATCAATCCTTACACCTTGATTCCTTTTGGATATACTTTGCATAAAACCTTCCAGAATCCTTACCTCAATTATAGATTTTCGGCAAACAATCCGAAAAAGATTATCTGGGAAACCAATGTGGAACCTTTTCCGCATGTGGAAGAAACCCAATACAACTATGATGCTCTGAAATACGCAGTTTCAGGATGGGGTGTTGTGTACGATTATCGTCCTTTCTAAGAAAATTACTTTAAGAAAAACCAGAGAAATGTGAAAACGTTTCTCTTTTAATTTAATAACGATTTTAAATAATGAAAATAAAATTGAAATACACTTCCTTGCTCTTCGCTTTGATGCTTCTCGTTTCCTGCGGTAGATCTACAGGCGATTTAGGTGGATTAAATGATTTGCTGCCAAATTATGTTCATAACCGATTGCTCAGCAAAGTACATGTTCAGAAAACTTCTGCTGCACCTTACGATGTTCATTATATGTATGCAGGAAGCAGACTGATATCCGTGACAAAAGGCAATAATCAGGTGGTTGAAACCCTTGAATATGACGGAAACCAAATCAAAAAAATTACGAAGAAAGATAATACTTTGTCACAACCGTTAATTATCACTTCTGAGCTTCACTACGGCGGTACACAAGTTGCGGAAATTTCCGGAACAGTCAGTCAGTCAGGAGTTATTCTTGAAACTTTTGTTACTGAAATTACCTATAATGGCGATCAACCGGAGATCATAACCACAGAATATTATCTGCCTGGAAATACCTCAGCAACAAGAACGTTGAAAAGCGAAATTAGCTATTCCGGATTTAATATTTCGAAATGGGTTTATACTATTAATGACGCTTCTATACCGGGATCACCTGTGGTCACCACAACGAATTATTCAGATTATGACACGCATCAGAATCCATTCAGGACACTTCCGGTTCCGCTCATTCTTTCCAATGTTCATCTGGAAAATGAGTTCCTGGGAATTGCTGAACTTTCCATCAGTAATTATAAAACGATGACGGTGCAAACCAGTGCAGGTTCCCACACAGAAAATGTGGTACTCACTTATAATTCTGAAGGTTTTCCTGAAACTTCTAAGCAGGCTGATACAACGTTACATTTTGAATATATTCCTTTTTAATAAAGTATACATCAAATGAAAATCCCGGCCTTGTGTTGGGATTTTCCTATTTTTGCCAAGATTGAATTGAAAAATTATTTTTAAAAAATGAAGTATCTGATTGTCGGTTTGGGAAATAAAGGAGTAGAGTATGCCGAAACCCGTCATAATGTCGGTTTTAAAGTAGCTGAACATTTGGCGAAGGTTATTGATGCGCCTTTTAAAACCGCCAATTTTGGATGGATTGCCGAAGGAAAATACAAAGGCCGCAAAATCTTCATTCTGAAACCGGACACGTATATGAATCTTTCCGGAAAAGCCGTCAAATACTGGATGCAGAAGGAAAATATTCCATTGGAAAATATAATGGTGATAACCGACGATCTTGCCTTGCCTTTTGGAACATTAAGAATGAAATCGAAAGGCTCAGACGCAGGTCATAACGGACTGAAAAGTATCCAGGAAGAACTTCAAACACAACAATATCCAAGGCTTCGTTTTGGGATTTCTGCGGATTTTACCGAAGGCCGCCAGATAGATTATGTTCTGGGAACCTGGAATACAACAGAGAACGAGCAACTTCCTGAACGTATTGAAATGTTTTCCAAAGCGATTTTATCTTTTGTTTTTGCCGGAATCCAAAATACCATGTCTGCCTTTAACGGAAAATAATATTTTACGTCTACAAAACTAAAATCACAGAAGGTTTTTATTTTTTTTTCTGCTCATCAGCCAAGGGGAATTGGTCAGGTCATAGACTTTTTGAATGTCTTTCAAAATTTCTTCAAAATCTATATTGAGATCTATCAATTCACCTGTAGCAATATCAAACACCCAACCGTGAACGATAGGATAATCATCCAGAATATAGCGTTGTTGAACAGAAGCCATTTTAATAACGTTAATGCATTGTTCCTGCACGTTTAATTCAACAAGCCTGCGATATCTGGTATGATCGCAGGAAATAGCGTCCAGTTCCGTCTGGTGCGTTCTGTACACATCCCGAATCGTTCTGAGCCATGGATTTAATAATCCCAGATCCTCGGGTGTCATCGCAGCTTTTACGCCGCCGCAACCATAATGCCCGCAAATAATAATGTGTTTTACTTTCAAATGTTCTACAGCGTACTGAATCACTGCTGTTGAGCTCATATCCAACGTATTCACCACATTGGCAATATTCCGGTGTACAAAAACTTCACCCGGTTTCAGGCCCATCAGTTCTTCCGCAGTAGCACGACTGTCAGAACAGCCAATATACAGATATTCGGGGTGTTGTCCGTCTGCAAGTTTTTTAAAAAAATCTGCATCCTGGCCCAGTTTTTCCTGAATCCATTTTCTATTATTTATAAAAATTGTTTCGTAAGATTTGCTCATTTCCGGTTGTTTTTTTTAATCCATAAGTTTGCGGAGATATTCCCCGTATCCGCTTTTTCCGTACTTTTCTGCGGCCGCCAGCAATTCTTCA
Source organism: Chryseobacterium sp. (assembly GCA_015478785.1). Taxonomy (GTDB): domain Bacteria; phylum Bacteroidota; class Bacteroidia; order Flavobacteriales; family Weeksellaceae; genus Chryseobacterium_A. The sequence goes on from JADMKO010000010.1 coordinate 21,581, forward strand.
TTGTTGATGAATCCCTTTTGCCACGCGATTTCTTCGATACAGGAAATTTTAAAACCTTGTCTTTTTTCCAGAACTTTTACGAATTCTGAAGCTTCGTGCAGTGAATCGAAAGTTCCGGTGTCCAGCCAAGCTGTTCCGCGCGACATAACGCCCACTTCCAGATTTCCTTTTTGCAGATAAATTTTGTTGATATCGGTGATCTCCAATTCGCCCCGCGGTGAAGGTTCTAAATTCTTGGCATATTCCACTACAGAATTGTCATAAAAATATAACCCGGGAACCGCATAATTGGATTTTGGTTCTGAAGGTTTTTCTTCAATGGAAATGGCTTTGAAATTTTCATCAAACTCTACCACACCGTACCTCTCCGGATCTGAAACCTGATACGCAAAAACGCAACCACCCTGAACGTTGGTTTTGCTTTCCAGTAACTGTGGCAAACCGGCTCCGTAAAAAATATTATCGCCCAATACCAATGCTACAGAATCATTACCAATAAACGCTTCGCCCAAAATAAACGCCTGAGCCAAGCCATCCGGTGAAGGTTGAGTTTTGTATTCAATTCGGCAACCGATTTGTGAACCATCACCGAGTAATTTTTTAAAAGCCTCCTGATCATGCGGTGTTGTGATGATCAATATTTCGCGGATTCCTGCTAACAAAAGCACAGAAAGCGGATAATAAATCATCGGTTTATCGTACACCGGCATCAGCTGCTTGCTGACCGCAATCGTAAGTGGAAAAAGTCTGGTGCCGGAGCCGCCTGCTAAAATTATGCCCTTCATTTTTTTGAATTTAAGCGAATTTAGGCGAATGCCTCGAGTTTTTCGCTGTTATAGATTTATAATTCGTTTATATTTAAACCATTTCCGATAGTGGAATGAATATTCATACAAATTCCGATAACTTTGTAACTCTCTTCTTTGTATAAAATTTCCTTTTCCATCAATTAGTGGAATTCGTTTTAATTAGAGTCATTCGCATACTGCGAAGTATAATATTCCTGATAATTACCCGAGGTCACATTCTCCAGCCAATCTTTGTTTTCCAGAAACCAATCAATTGTTTTGGAAAGTCCTTCTTCGAAAACTACAGAAGGTTTCCAGCCCAGTTCATTGGCTAATTTGGTGGCATCAATAGCGTAGCGTTTGTCATGTCCTGGGCGGTCTTTCACGAAGGTAATGAGTTTCTCAGAATAACCTGCCGGTTTTCCGGTTTTTTCATCAACTTGCTTGATGAGTTCTTTCACAAGATTGATATTCTGCCATTCATTCCAACCTCCGATGTTGTAGGTTTCGCCAGTTTTCGCTTCATGGAAGATCTGGAAAATCGCTTTGGCGTGATCAATGACATACAGCCAGTCGCGGGTATATTTTCCGTCGCCATAAATAGGAAGCGGTTTTTCGTTCAGAATATTATGAATACAAAGCGGAATCAGTTTTTCCGGAAAATGATTTGGTCCGTAATTATTGGAACAATTGGAAATGATGAAAGGCATTCCGTACGTATTTCCATAGGCTCTTACCAAATGATCGGAAGCAGCTTTGCTGGCGGAATACGGTGATTTCGGATCGTATGGAGTTTCCTCTGTAAAGAATCCGGTTTCGCCCAAAGCTCCGTACACTTCATCCGTGGAAACATGATAAAAAAGATTTGTCCGTTTTTCATTTGGAAAATTTCCGTGTTGATGCTCAGGATTCAGCGTCCAGAATTCTCTGCAGAGATTCAGAAGATTCGCAGTTCCGTTTACATTCGTGTTGATGAATGCGTTTGGATCAGTAATGCTTCTGTCAACGTGGGATTCTGCTGCCAGATGAACAATAGCTTCGGGCTGATATTTTTCAAAAACAGCTTTCAGTTCTTCCGGTTTGGTAATATCGGCTTTTTCAAAAATATAATTGGGTTCGTTTTCAATGTCTTTCAGGTTTTCAAGATTTCCTGCGTAGGTGAGCGCATCCAGATTGATTACTCTGGTTTGCGGGAGGTTTCTTACAAATTCCCTCACCACATGGGAACCAATAAATCCGGCGCCGCCGGTGATGATGATGTTTTTCATAGTTAAGGTGTAATAGTTTTTCTTCCGATGGATTTGTAATAAAATCCGTTTTGTTCCGCAAGTTCTAACGGAAACATATTTCTGCCGTCAAATATAACTTTGTTTTTTAACTTTTCTGCCATCAGTTTAAAATTCGGATTTTTGAATTCCGGCCATTCTGTGGCGATTAACAAACAATCGGCACCTTCCAGCGCAGTGTACATATCCTTTGCATATTCAATTTGATCGCCTAAAATTTTGCGTACATTTTCTTCCGCCGCGGTGTCATAGGCAATTACATTAGCTCCTCTTTCCAGAAAAATACGAATATTGTCCAAAGAAGAAGCTTCCCGAATATCATCAGTACTTGCTTTGAAAGCTAATCCCCAAACTGCGATTTTAATGCCCTGAAGTTGGCCATCAAAATAATTATCGATTTCTTCAGCCAGAATAACTTTCTGTTTTTGATTTACTTTTTCCGTTGCTTCGAGAATTTTAAAATCATAATTTTCATTTTTGCCTGATTTTATCAATGCTTTCACATCTTTCGGAAAGCAACTTCCTCCATATCCTATTCCCGGAAATAAAAACCGATGCCCGATTCTGTCGTCACTTCCCATCCCAAGTCGGACCTGATCTACATCTGCACCCACTTTTTCGCAATAATTTGCAATTTCATTCATGAACGTAATTTTCACGGCAAGAAAAGAATTAGCAGCATATTTAGTGAGTTCAGATGATTTTTCATCCATGAAAATAATCGGAATCCCTGTATTGGTAAACGGTTGATAAATTTTGGACATAATTTCTTTTGCTCTTTCGGAAGTGCTGCCTACTACAACACGAGCAGGATTCATAGCGTCTTCCACAGCAAAACCTTCGCGCAGAAATTCAGGATTTGATACCACATCGAACGGTAAATCTGTCTTTGAGAGAATAACTTCCCGAACCTTATCCGCAGTTCCCACCGGAACGGTAGATTTATTAACAATCACTTTGTAATCGGTCATCAGCGATCCAATTTGCTCCGCTACACCTAATACATAAGAAAGATCTGCAGAACCGTCTTCGCCCGGAGGCGTTGGTAATGCGAGATAAATTACCTCACTTTTCGGGATGGCTTCCGCAAGTTCGGTGGTAAAATGAAGCCTTTCTGCCTGAATATTCCTCAGAAACATTTCCTCGAGGCCGGGTTCATAAATGGGAACAATGCCGTTTTTCATTTTTGCGATTTTGGACGCATCCACATCCACACAATACACCGAATTTCCTAATTCAGCTAAGGTAGTTCCCGTAACCAGCCCTACATATCCTGTTCCTACGATGGTGATATTCATTTTTACAAACCTAACTTTAAAGGCGCAAAATTACTAAAAAATGAATTACAACTTATGCCGGTTTTCTGGTAAATTGGACTAATGTTCGGATAATCTGCATGTAAAACAGCAGTTAAACCCTCGATTTTTTTTGATGGCAGAAAAATTATCGTATATTTGCAGCTGATTACGGGATAAATGAAAAGGCTTCGCAAGAAAGCCTTTTTTCGTAACAATATTTGAGGTGGATATGGAATTCAAAAAGAAAATAGAACGATTGCTGGAGGATTTTCTGGAAAATAGGGAAGATTTGTTCCTCATAGATCTGAAGATTTCTGCTAACGATGATGTAACGATAGTACTGGACGGAGATGAAGGCGTTACTCTTCAGGATTGTCTGGATGCCAGCCGAGCTGTTGAATTCAATATGGACAGAGAAGCGCATGATTTCAGCTTGCAGGTAATGTCAGCAGGACTCAGTGAGCCACTTTCGCGTCCCAGACAGTTTAAGAAAAATATTGGAAGGCCTCTGGAAATCATATTGCTGAATGATATCAGAATAGAAGGTGAACTTACAAAAGTGGAGGAAGATAGCATTACTTTACTATTACGCTACCGGAAGCCGAAGGAAGTAGGAAAAGGAAAAATAGATGTCGAGGAAGAGAAAATCATTCATTTCCAAGATATAAAGAAGGCATTAGTAACAATAAAATTTTAAGCTGTGCTACGGCTTAAGAATAATTTAATACATAAATAACGAATGGACAGTTTAGCGTTAATAGAAGCGTTTGGCGATTTTAAAGACGAGAAAAGCATCAGTAAGATTGATTTAATGGCAATCATAGAAGACTCGCTTAAAACGCTTTTAAGAAAAAGATACGATTCCGACGATCATTTTGATGTGATTGTAAACCCCGATAAAGGTGATTTTCAGATATTTCTGAATAAAACCATTGTAGAAGACGGCATGTCCGAAGATGATGATCTTGAAATTGAAATAGCAGAAGCAAAGAAAATAGACCCTACCTTTGAAGTGGGAGAAGATTATACCGTAGAAATTCCGATCGCACAGCTGGGAAGAAGAAATGTTCTTACATTGAAGCAGATTTTGGCAACAAAACTTCAGGAACATAACAACGCAATGTTGTATGATCAATTTCGCGATAAAATTGGGGAAATCGTAATGGGAGAAGTTCACCACGTAAGAAAGCAACATGCAATTTTGCTGGATGATGATGACAATGAATTTATCCTGCCGAAAGAAAATCAGATTCCATCAGATTTCTTTAAAAAAGGAGAAAGCATCAGAGCCATTGTTGATTCTGTTGATTTTAAAGGAGCCAAACCGCAGATTATTGTTTCCAGAACTTCACCAAGATTTTTGGAAAAGCTGCTGGAACTGGAAATTCCTGAAATTCAGGACGGAACCATTATGCTGAAAAAAGTAGTGCGCATTCCGGGCGAAAAAGCGAAAATTGCAGTAGATGCGTATGATGACCGTATCGATCCGGTAGGAGCTTGTGTAGGCGTGAAAGGTTCGCGGATTCACGGTGTGGTAAGAGAATTGAGAAATGAAAATATCGATGTTATTCAGTGGTCCAAAAACCCCGAGATTTTAGTAAAAAGAGCTTTGGGTAATGTGACGATTAATAAAATAGAGCTGAATACAGAACAGCAGTACGCCATGGTGTATACTCCGGTAGAGGAAATTTCAAAAGTGATCGGAAAACAAGGGCAGAACATCAAACTTGCTTCCTGGCTTACCGGTCTTGAAATAGACGTGTACAGAGAAACCAGCGAAGATGACGATGTGGAATTGAACGAATTCAAAGATGAAATCGAAGAGTGGGTCATCGAAGAATTCAAAAAAGTAGGATTGAATACGGCAAGAAGTGTATTGGATAAAGATACTGAAGCCCTTCTGAATCTTGTTGATTTGGAAGAAGAACAAATTGATGAAGTAAAACAGATTTTAAAAGAAGAATTGGAATCGTAATATCCTCATACAACCAAAAACCAAATCCTGATATAAAATTAATATTTTTAAAAAGCAACTATTTTACATGCCAAAAATTAGATTAAATAAAGCGGTAAAGGAATTTAATATTTCAATGTCCAGACTCGTAGAATTTCTGCAGAGCAAAGGATTTGAAGTAGATGCAAACCCGAACGCTCAACTGGAAGCAGCGGCATATGATGTCCTGGAAGCCGAGTTTGCCAAAGATGGTGAACAAAGGAAAGCTTCACAGGAAGTTGTTATCACAAAAGTACCGGAAGAAAAACTAGTGATAGAAGACAACAAACCAGAAGTAATAAAAGCCAAATCAGAAAGGCCTGAAACTAAAATTTTAGGAAAAATTGATTTGGAACCTAAAAAACCTGAGCCGGTAAATGAAGAACCTGCCGTGCCAGTGCAGGAGCTTCCGAAGGAACCTGAGATCATAAAAGCTGAAGCCGAGGAAAAACCAGAACTGAAAGTTCTGGACAAAATAGACCTTTCCCAACTCGAAAGCAACAAGCCCAAGCCAGCTCCTAAAAAACAAAAACCACAGCCCGAAACCAAAAAAGTGGAAGAAAAACCAAAGCCTGCTCCTGAACAACCAAAAGCTGAACCGGCGAAGCCGAAATCTGATGAAATTACCCAAGTGGAATTTGACAAGCCAGATCCAGATGTTCTAAAAACAGTTTATCAGAAACTCGACGGGCCAAAAATTTTAAAGCAAACAGTGGACTTGTCTCAGTTTAAGGATAAATCTAAATCTGCTGCAGATAAAAAGAAGAAAAGGAAAAGGATCGAAAAACCAGCTACCGGACAAGCAGGCGGTGGAAACCAACAAGGTGGCCAACGTACGCAACAGGGACAAGGTGGCCCGCGCCCACCAGGTGCAGGAAACAATCAGGGTGGCAACCGCGGCAACAAAAAACCCGTTGGCAGAAGAGGAGAAAGGGTAATGCCTGTGGAACTGACTGATGAGCAGGTGAAAAACCAAATCCGCGAAACGCTGGAAAAACTGACCAGTAAAGGTGGGAAATCCAAAGGTGCTAAATACAGAAAAGAAAAAAGAGTATACCGAAGAGAACAAGACGAAATCCAACAAGAAATAGATGCTCAGGATAGAACGCTGAAAGTCACCGAGTTTATTACCGTTGGAGAATTGGCCAGTTTGATGAACGTGAGCCCTACCGAGGTAATTTCCGTATGTTTCTCACTTGGTGTTATGGTTACCATGAACCAACGTCTGGAAGCCGATACTTTATTATTGGTAACAGATGAGTTTGGATATAAAATTGAGTTTCAAGATGCAGATCTTGAAGAAGAACTGGAAGAAACAGAAGATGCAGCAGAAGATCTGGAACCTCGCGCACCTATCGTAACGGTAATGGGGCACGTGGATCATGGTAAAACATCCTTGCTGGATTATATCAGAAAAACCAATGTTATCGCAGGGGAATCCGGAGGAATCACCCAGCATATTGGTGCCTATAATGTTAAACTTGAAAAAGGGCAAAGAATTACTTTCTTGGATACTCCGGGTCACGAAGCCTTTACCGCGATGAGAGCCAGAGGTGCCCAGATCACCGATATTGTAATTATTGTAATTGCAGCGGATGATGATGTGATGCCGCAAACCAAAGAAGCGATTGCTCACGCTCAGGCTGCGGGAGTTCCAATGATTATTGCATTAAATAAAGTGGATAAGCCTACCGCGAATCCTGACAAAATCAGAGAGCAGCTTTCAGCAATGAATGTTTTGGTAGAAGAATGGGGCGGAAATATTCAGTCTCAGGAAATCTCTGCAAAATTTGGTAATAATGTTGATCAGCTTCTGGAAAAAGTGCTTCTGCAGGCAGAAATGCTTGAAGTAAAAGCCAATCCTGACCGTCATGCCATCGGTACAGTAATTGAGGCGTCTCTTGATAAAGGCAGAGGATATGTTACCACGATGTTGGTTCAGAACGGAACCCTTCGTGTAGGCGATTATCTGCTTGCAGGTAAAAACCACGGAAAAGTGAAAGCAATGCTGGATGAAAGAGGAAAAAACCTGAAAGAAGCCGGTCCGTCAATTCCCGTTACTATTCTCGGATTGGACGGCGCGCCAACAGCCGGAGACAAATTCCGTGTTTTTGGAGAAGAAAGCGACGCAAAATCTATTGCAATCAAAAGAGGCCAACTTCAGCGTGAACTTTCCATCAGAACCAAGAAGCATACGACTCTCGAAGAACTGGGAAGAAGAATTGCATTAGGAGAATTTAAAGAACTGAATATTATCCTGAAAGGCGACGTGGATGGTTCCGTAGAAGCATTGTCAGATCAGCTGCAAAGGCTTTCTACAGAAGAAATCAGTGTCAATATTCTACATCAGGGAGTAGGGCCAATTACCGAATCGGATGTTAACCTTGCCACTGCATCGGATGCTATTATCATCGGATTTAATGTAAGAGCAGGTGCGAATGCTAAAGATCTTGCAGATAAGGAAGAGATTGAAATCCGAACCTATTCTGTCATTTATGCAGCCATTGAAGAAGTAAAAGAAGCGATGGAAGGAATGCTTTCTCCGGAAATCAAAGAACAAGTGATTGGTAATGTAGAAATCCGCGAGGTATTTAAAATTTCCAAAATCGGATCTATTGCCGGTTGTATGGTTCTTTCAGGGAAAGTGACCAGAAACTCCAAAATCAGATTGCTGCGTGACGGTATTGTGAAACATGACGGAGAACTGGAAAGTTTGAAACGTTTTAAAGATGACGTCAAAGAAGTCACCAAAGGTTACGAATGTGGTTTGAACATCAAAGGATATAATGATATTGAAATAGGCGATATTCTGGAAGTGTATGAAGAGGTGGCAGTGAAGAAAAAATTGAAGTAATTCATTTTTTTTATATATTTACCTGCTTAAATAAATAATTGAAAAAAAAATGTAATTTTAAAGAAATGAAAATTAAAGTTTTACCACTTTTGCTGTTACTTCCTTTCTTCGCATTTTCTCAGACTGCTGAGGAAAAACGAAAATTGGCTTCTTTTTCCAACAAGGAGGCGAATACAGTTTTGGCAAAAGAATTACAGAAAGAAGAGCAACAAAGAAAGTTAAGATTAGACGCCTATCTGAAAAGCAATCCTCAAATTTCAAAAGTCGAAACTACCGATGACGGTTTCGGAAAAAAAGAATTGATGGACGTGCTCCCTAACGGCGAGAAAATATATGCCCAGACGCATAATTCGGGATCCGCTATTACTGCTAGAGCGAATTCACTTTATAGTGGCGGAAGTTTAGGAATTAATATTCAAGGACAAGGGATGACAGCTGGTGTTTGGGATGGAGGTACTGTGCGAGGTACACATCAGGAGTTTATGGTAGGGGGTACAAGCAAAGTAACAAATATGAATACTTCTACATTGTCTAATCATGCTACTCACGTAGCAGGGACTATCGGTGCACAGGGTATTCAAGCCTCTGCAAGAGGTCTGGCTTTTAATGCGAATATACTAGCATATGATTGGACGAATGATTTGACTGAAATGTTAAATGAAGCTTCTACAGGTTTATTAGTTTCTAATCACTCGTATGGCATTGGAGCTCTGAACTCACTTTGGTTTTATGGTGCTTATGATAGTAGAGCCCAGCAAATAGATAATATTTGTTATAATAATCAGTATTATTTGCCAGTAGTTTCTGCGGGAAATGACAGGAACGAAACTGCCCCACCAGGATCAACACAGATTGCTGCGAAACAAGGATATGACTTGATCTTTGGTCATGGAAACGCTAAGAACGTACTCACAGTAGCAGCAATAAATGAAATGACCAACTACATTGGGTTGGCGAGTCCTCAAATGTCTCAGTTTAGTAGCTACGGCCCATCTGACGATGGAAGAGTGAAACCGGAAATATCTATGAAAGGAGTTAATGTAAACTCAACTACTTTCTCGTCTAATACTTCTTATGGACCTATGAGTGGTACTTCTATGGCTTCACCTGGCATAACAGGCGTGATTACGCTTCTTCAGCAATATTATAATCAGTTGTATTCTAACTTCATGAAAGCTGCAACGGTAAAAGGTCTAATTTTGCACACAGCTGATGATGCAGGAACCACACTTGGTCCCGATGCAAGATTTGGATGGGGAGTAGTAAATGCGGACACTTCGGCAAAAGCAATCAGAGATAAAAATTTACAGTTAAATGGAAGTGTAATTGAAGAAAATGTTTTAAACAATAACGGCACCTATACAAAAACATTTAGTGCCTCTGGCACAGGTCAGCTGAGGGTTTCTATTTCGTGGACTGATCCTGCTGCGCCTACATTTAATAATGGTGCTACGGATCCAACGACTATGTATTTAGTGAACGATTTGGATATATCGGTAACTTCTGTTGCTACAGGCACTACTCATTATCCTTGGAAATTGCAAGGAATGACCGCACCTAATGCTGCTGCAACAAGAAATTCTACCAACGACGTTGATAACTTTGAAAGAATTGATATTGATAACCCCTCAGGTGAGTATATCTTGAATGTTTCGCATAAAGGTAATCTTACTGCTCCTCAGAATTATAGCATAGTTATTACTGCTGGCAGTCTCAATACATTAAACGCATCAGAAGTGGAATCTGAACCACAGGTCAAAGTATTCCCTAATCCAACGACGGATATACTGAATGTTCAGGGACTAGAAAAATTTACTGCAATAATCCTTGATGAAAGTGGAAGACTTTTATTAAACCAAAAGTCAGATAACGGTAAAATTAATGTAAGCTCATTATCAGTAGGCTCCTATTATTTGGTTATAAAAAATCATAAAGGGAACGATATAACGTTAAAATTCCTAAAAAAATAAAAATTTAACACAAGTATTGTATATGTTAATTTTATTTAACATATTTGCTTTTTAATAAATTAAAATTGTTAATATGAATGTCAAATTACGAGTCTTAAGCGCAGGTGTCCTTTTCTTTCTGGGAGGCGTTGCATCAGCTCAAACAGTTGGAGATACGATAGTATCTGATATTGAAGAAGTTGTGGTTGTCGGTTATGGTACTAAAAAGAAAGAAACACTCACAGGGTCAGTTGCAAGCGTCAAAGCTGAGGAAATCGCAAAGGTAACCACAGCTAACGTAGTTCAAGGAATGACCGGAAAAGTGGCCGGTGTACAGATTGCCGCTGGTTCAGGACAGCCTGGACAAGCACCCTCCGTCCGTTTTAGGGGGATTGGTTCAATTAATGGTTCTTCCGAGCCTTTATATATTGTAGATGGAGTGCCATTAACGGGTAGTATTACTTCAATCAACAATAATGACATTGAATCTATGTCTTTCCTTAAAGATGCTTCTCTTGCTTCAATGTATGGTAATAGGGGTGCTAATGGAGTAATTATTGTTACTACAAAGAAAGGTAGGTCAGGTAAGCCAAAATTTAATTTGGATTTTAAAACTGGTGTTAATGTGAACGGCAATAGACGGTATAAAACTATTGATGACCCGGCGCGCTATTATGAAGCTTATTTTCAAGGGTTAGCTAATAATTATATGTTTGGTCAAAATCTTTCATATAATGATGCTCGAACGAAAGCGGCAGCAGAAATTATTGATGGTGCACAAGGATTAGGATATAATCTCTTTAACACACCAAATGACCAGTTAATTGATCCTGTTACCGGTAAAATTAGAAGCACTGAACAGATTTATAATCCTGAAAACTGGGAAGATTTCCTTTTCAGACCAGGATACTACAATTCAGTATATTTAAACGCCTCAGGAGGAACGGATGCAACTACGTATTATTTCTCTTTAGGATATGAGAAAAATGAAGGATATGCTATCAATTCACGCTTTGATAAGATTACTGCGAGAGGAAAGATTGATACTCAAATTAGTGACAGAATAAAAATTGGGACTAATATGGCATATACCAACGCAGTATTAGATAATCCAGATGGAAATGGCACTTCTAACTTCTCTTCTCCATATTTATGGATCAATTCTATTGCTCCTATTTATGGTGTGTACCTGAGAGATAACAACGGTAATATTATGTATAATAATGCTACTGGTGATATTTTATATGATGATGGTTCAGGACTTATTGGGCCTAATGTAAGACCTTATGGACAAAGAATGAATCCCTATATAACTGCTCTACAGGATATTAAAAGAACTGATAGAAATGCGGTAGTCTTAAATGGTTATTTGGATATTAATATTCTTGAAGGTTTAGATTTCAAATACTCAATCACAGGTGATTATATGAATTCTGATAATATTTCAATGGATACTTCTTTGTATGGAGATGCAGTTGATGCTAACGGTAGGATCACAGGAATCATGACAAATTATTTAGGTGTTACTAATCAACAGCTCTTAACGTATACTAAAGATTTTGGAGGACACAAGTTTGATTTGCTCGCTGGACATGAGACTTATGTAAATAGAGTTTCACAAGTGTATTCGGAGAAGTCCAACTTATTCGTACCAGGAACGAATATTCTTGATCAGGCAGCAGTATTGCAGGGATCGGGAGGTTCAAAAGGGAAGTATGCTACAGAAGGTTATTTTGGGCGTATCAATTATGAGTATGGACAAAGGTATTATTTAACGGCCAACGTTCGTAGAGATGCTTCTTCCTATTTTCATCCAGATAACCGATGGGGTACTTTTTACGGCTTCGGTGGTGCGTGGAGAGTTACTAATGAAAACTTCATGAACAATATCTCATGGCTGAATGAATTCAAACTTAAAGCATCATACGGAGAACAGGGTAATGATAATCTTAATTTCCCTGTATATACTCCGTACGAAAGACATTATACTGTTGATCAAACAACGGATGCTTCCTTGCCTTTATCTTATACCCGTTACTATAATGGAAACAAAGACATCACTTGGGAAAAGATGAAGAATCTAAATGCTGGATTTGAACTAGCATTGTTTAATAAGAGATTAACAATTGATGCAGAGTATTTTGAAAGAAATGTATCGGATATGCTCTTTCAAGTTCCGTTGTCGCCCTCTATTAGTGGTGGTTGGGTAGGGGAACCAAGGAATATTGGTTCTATGGAAAATAAAGGAGTTGAAGTTTCTATTGACGCTGATGTGATTAAATCTAATGATTTCCGTTTAAACATCTTTGCTAATGCAACGCATTATAAAAATAGGGTTACTGAATTACACCAAGGTCAGACTGAAAATAAAGGATTAGGTTTGAAAGTTGGAGAGGATAGATATGTTCATTATATGAGAGAATTTGCAGGGGTTGATCATGCTACCGGTAATGCACTTTTCTATAAGAATGTAACTGATGCCAATGGTAATATTATCGGTAAAACAATTACAGATAGCTGGGCCGATGCAAGTATCAATTTCCTAGACAAATCAGCAACACCAGATGTATACGGAGGTTTTGGTTTGCGAGCAGATTATAAAGGCGTAGATTTCAGTATTGATTTCGCCTATCAATTAGGAGGTTGGGGTTATGACACTAACTGGTTAGGAACTATGGGCGGTGGACTCGGTCAGTCCATCCATGAAGATTTCTACAAAACTTGGACTCCGGAAAACCCTAATGCGGAGTTACCTAAATTTGCAGTTGAAAATACTATGCAGGCATATAGTGGGTCTTCATTAGCACTGATTAAATCTGACTATTTAAGTATTCAGAATATAACAATAGGATATACATTAAAAAGAGATTGGTATGATGGCCTAGGTCTTACTGCTGCTAGATTTTATTTCGGAGTAAACAATGCAGCGCTCTTTTCAAAAAGACAGGGTTACGATCCAAGATTGTCGATTGCCGGAACAATGGGTTCAGGAACATACAATCTGAACAGAACTTTGATTTTTGGTACAAATATTTCATTTTAAATTTAAAAAAAGTATGAAAAACATTAAAATATTTGGATTATTAGTATCTTCGATGCTGGTATTCAATTCATGTGGAGATGAGATTTTGAAGGTTGACAATGAGTCAACTCTGTCTCAGACAGATCTTCAAGACTTTGTTCAAAACAATCCAGAGAAGGCATTTACTTTATTGGGTGGTTTAGAGGCTGGTAATATTAGAACAATGTCAGATTTTGGTTCATTGGGAAATTATCATGATGATTTCGGCTATAATGCATACAAATTAGGCTTGGATTTTATGAGCGATGATATTACCATGACTACATCCAATTGGTTCGTTCATTATTTGAACTACACTGCAAGAGAGCAGGCGAGTTTGAGAACCAGAATGATTTGGCAGTATTTTTATAGAGTAATAGGGGTAATGAATGATGGTCTTAATCTGATACCTACAGAAGGAACATTGGCTCCGGAGGTAACACATATTAAGGCTAGATATTTGGCAATGCGTGCAGATTCTTATTTTAATCTTATTAGAATTTACGCTAATGGGGATATCGGTGTTCCTTTAGCCGTGGAAGACCCTGCAAGTTCAAAACCAAACAGAGTCCCTACTTCTGAAATCTATGCACAAATAGAAGCAGACCTTTTGGAAGCATACTCTTTGATCGATGGTTACAACAGACCTAGTAAGGAATATATTAATAAAAATGTGATCGCTGGTATGCTGGCAAGATACTATCAACAAGTAGAAAATTGGCCACAAGCGGCTGTCTATTCACAAGCAGCTCTAGCAGGTTTCAGCCCGATGAATGCTACTCAGTTAATGGATGGTTTTAATAAAATTAGTAATCCTGAATGGATGTGGGGAGCTGATATTAACACATTGACTTCTAGTTATTATGCTTCTTTCTTTTCTAACATGGGTAACTTAAATAATGGATATGCAGGTCAGCTACAGAGTTATAAGACTGTTGATAAAAGAATTTTTGATCAAATCCCCGCTACTGACGCAAGAAAAGGATGGTTTTTAGATGCCGGTAATCCATTTGGGCTTCCAAAATACTCAAATGTAAAATATGTTGACGATACCGATTTTGAAGGTGACTATATTTATATGCGTGCCGCTGAAATGTATTTAATCAATGCTGAAGCGAATGCACATATTAATCCTTCATTAGGAGCGCAAGTATTAGAGAATTTCGTGAAAACAAGAAATCCCGCTTTTGTTGCATCTACTACAACCGCAACTTTACTTGACCAAATATACTTTCAGAGATCTTTAGAACTTTGGGGAGAAGGTGGACACGCATATTTTGATATGAAGCGCTTAGACCAGGGAATGAACAGAGCATATCCAGGAAGTAATCATACTATTAATCAATTCTCTTTCCCTGCGGGTTCTCCTAAGTTTAATTTCCAAATTCCATTAATTGAGGTTGACAACAACCCTGATTTAGGTCCACAAAATCCACTTTAAAATTAATACTACAATGAAAAATATATTTTTAATTTTATTTGCGGTTTTCCTCTCGGCTTTTACTTTACAATCCTGTAAAGAGCATGATGATATTCCGGTTTATGAGTCATCTTCACTTCACTTTATTAAAGAAACTCAAACTGGAGTTTATGATGGGGCATCGGCTAGTGGAAATAATACTATTGAGTATTCTACTACGAGACCCGTGTCAGCAACGCATTCTGTGAATTTAGTTTATGTTGCTGCTGAGTCAGATGCAGTGTTAGGTACCGATTTTACTATAGTGAAAGGAACAGATGATGTTTTAGCTGGTGAAGCAAAAGGAGATTTTGTTATTAACGTGACGTCTGCTGCAGCCATTGCTGGGAAGCATGCTGTCTTTACTCTAGCTTCCTCATCGCTGGAGTCCGCTTCTTTTAAACAGAAAATAAAAGTGACGTTTAATGCGGTATGTCAATCTCAACTTCAAGGTAACTATACTTACTCAACAGTGAATTATGGTGTTCCGGGATCTGGCACCCAAACAACTCCTCTTACAGGAACTGGTTCCTTAACCGTGAGTGCTCAGGGCGAATATAACATCACTGATGCTGCTTTTGGTGTTTATCTAGCAATGTGGGGCCCACCGGATAACATCGCAGTAACCGGAATTAAACTAGTTGATTCTTGTGGGAAATTATCTTTTACAGGAGCAAACGTTTATGGCGATACTTGGTCAATTTCCAATGTAGTTGTAAATGGAAGTAATTTGACCTTTGATTGGATAACATCTTATAATGAATTTGGTACAACTACCCTTACTAGAGCAGACGGTAGTAATTGGCCTTCTAATCTTCATTAATCAAGATTGTAATACTTTTGAAAGTCCGCATTTATGCGGACTTTCTTTTTTAAACAACATCTAGTTATTTCCTTTTTTCCTATTTTTGTGGTTACACACCTGCCCATGAAATACCTTCTTTTTATATTCCTTTTTTTTGGTTGTATAGTTAATGCTCAGATTGTTAACAAAACAGATTCCAACAGAGTCCGGATTCAGGATTCTGTCATTGTGGATTCCGGTGCGAAAGATTCTCTCGTTATTTTCAAACCTACCATTCAGGACTATAAGTTTTATACGCAATTTTCAGCAAAGAAAATCTTGGATACTGTTCTCACATATGACAAAACTTATATTTTCACACAGTATAACAACCGGGATAATTTCGGAAAAATTCAGTTCGCTAATATCGGTACAGGGTTCAATCCGCTGGTTTATGAATATAATCCGGAACAAAACCTGACATTGCTTCCCTTCAATAAAGCACACAATATTTTAGGAATTAAAGATATCAGGTATTATGACGTCAAAACTCCCACCGCAATTTTTGTTTATCATAATGCCATGCGAAATGGCGCAGCACTGAACAGTACTTATACCCAAAACATTGGTAAAACCTTCAATTTCGCCATAGAATATATGGGGCTGCGGTCACTGGGAAATTACAGCAACAACCTGGCAGTGAATAATAACACTGTTTTTTCAGGGCATTTTAAATCCCGAAACAATAAATATGAAGCTTTTGCGCATTTTATTCACCAAAATGTAAATAGTGAGGAAAATGGCGGAATCGTGAATGACAGTCTTTTCCTCAGTGGTGCAGAAGCGTACAGCAACCGGGCCAATGTTGAAGTCAATTTACAAGGCGTCGACTCCCGGTTTTCTTATCGTCGATATTATCTTAGCCATCAGTTTTCTCCCTTTAATCCGGAACGATTTCCCTTCAAACTTCAACATACCATTTCTCATCAGGGAAATAAATATTTTTTCAGTCAGACAGGTCTTCAGCCTTTTTTCTATGATCAGCCAACGCAAATTATTAGCGGTTTCCCCGTGTCCACAGGTAAATATTCTAATAATCTGAGCAATACGGTTGCTTTGATTTTTGATTATGAAAAGTTTCAGTTGAATGCAGGAATTCGCCATCAGAATATTGCTTTTGGCGTGTATGAACCTTTGGAAATCGTACAAATGACTGTTCCGCAGGAAATCCGTGAAGACAGAATTGGAGCAGTAGGAAATTTAAAAATTAATCTTTGGAACAAAATAGCGCTCAAAGCAGATCTGGAAATATCAAGAGGTGAACAGTTCGGTAATTTTATCCGTACCGCCAACACTCTTCATTTTGAACCCTTTACTGGATATTTTATCGATGCAAAAGTCAATTTTCAGTCTTCTGCGCCTTCATTCAATTATCTTCTGAATACTTCTCCTTACAGGAAAATGAATTACAATTTCATGAATTTTAAGAATCAGAATATCCTCGAAATTGGAGGAAATATGAATTTGAAATGGTTTAATTCTCAGCTATTTGCGCAATATTTTAGGGTGGATAATTTTACTTATTTCAATGCAGAAGGCCAGCCTGCGCAAAGCAACACCTCGGTCAATATTTCACAAATCGGTGGAGAAGCAACATTTCATTTTAACAAATTCAGGCTTAATACCAGAGTTTTGTTCCAGAATACGCTGACTAATAAAGAACTTTTTCCGGCTCCGAATGTCATTGGAAGGGCCAATCTTTTTTATCAGACGAAAGCTTTTAAAAATGCCGCGGAATTACAAGGTGGAATCAAAGTTCATTATTTCACGAAATTTGGCTCAAGAGACTATTTTCCGGTGTTGAATGAATTCACACTTCAGAACGCAAATCCTTTTTCTATTGGTGGAAAACCCATTGTGGATGCCTATATCAACATGAAAGTGAAACGGATGTTTTTCTTTGTCGAAGGTCAACATCTGAATACTATCCTTGCTAATAATACCACCTATACCGCTCCTCATTATCCGTTTTATGATTTCCGAATCAATATCGGAATCGTTTGGTATATGATTAATTAAACTGAGAGTTTTGAAATTACTTGAGAAAATACAGTTCGCAGATCTTGACAATATTCCCCAGCTTATCAAAGATTTTTTGGCAGGAAATATAGAGGATTTTCGAAGCGAAAATTTTAGTCTACAGAATATTGAACATAAAATTCAGGTCAGGAAAGAACATTTTTCTTCCGAAACACGCAGTGTGCTTTCTCAGGTTTTGGAGAAACAAATGAAAACGGTTGTTCTTTCCGAAAAGCAGGAAAATCACCTGAACATGATACGTGATGAAAATACATTCACGGTCACCACAGGACATCAGTTGAACCTTTTTACAGGACCGGTTTTCTTTATTTATAAAATTCTGCAAACCGTAAAAACCAGTCAGTTTTTGAAGGAAAAATTTCCGGAGTATCAGTTCGTACCTGTATTTTGGATGGCGACAGAAGATCATGATTTTGAAGAAATCAATCATTTCAAAACCTTCGGCAGACAATATGAAATTAATGAAAAGAATGGAGGTGCTGTCGGTGAAATTTCCATCAGCGATACGGATTTCATAAAGAATTTTGAAAGCGAATTTGAAAATTCTGTTTTTGGAACCGAGCTGATTTTGATGATGAAGGAAGCTTACAAATCGGGATATACATTGGCGGAAGCGACCCGAATTTTGGTGAACCGGCTTTTTTCAGAATTTGGTCTTTTGATTCTGGATGGAAATGAAATGGATTTGAAACGACTGATGATTCCTGTTTTTAAAGAGGAACTCAATAATAATTCTTTGCTGAAGGAATCCAAAAAAAATGTAGATTTTCTGATTGAAAATTACGGAAAAGCTCAGGTAAACCCGAGGGAAATCAACCTTTTTTATCTTTCTAAAACGCGAAACCGAATTGAATTTGACGGAGAAAAATTTAATATTGTAGACACTGATCTCGCTTTTCATAAAAATGAAATAGAGCAGGAGTTGCATTCTCATCCTGAAAAATTCAGCCCCAATGCTCTTATGCGGCCGGTATATCAGGAAACAGTGTTGCCAAACATCATGTATATTGGGGGAAATGCGGAAATCATGTACTGGCTGCAGCTGAAAGATTATTTTAAATCCATGCAGTTGCCTTTTCCCGCGCTGGTTCCCAGAAATTCAATGTTGTGGATTACTGAAAAAACTTTAAATAAAATAAAAAAACTGGAGTTGACGCCTCGCGATTTTTTAAATAACTTTCAACAAATTACAGATCAGAAAGTTTTGGAAAATCAAAAGATATTGGATAACATCCAACGCCTTGAGAACCTTTTGGTTTCCGGCTTTTCAGAGTTAAAAAATGTGTCAGAACTCACTGAGAAATCTTTCGGAAATCTCGTAAAAGCAGAAGAAATCAGGCAGCTGAGATCCTTCCAAAGAATGAAAAAAAGATTGCTGCGCGCCGAAAAAAGAAAACAGCACGAGTTGGTTTCCCGTCTGCAGCAACTTTATCTCACTGTAAATCCTTCCGGAATCTGGCAGGAAAGAGTGCTCAACTTTAGCGTCTTTTATGCCGACGAAGGCCGGTCTTGGCTTGAAACTTGTTTAGACGAGATGGACGTTTTGCAACCCAATTTGCTTGTTCTTGTGAATTGAGTTGAAAAAGGTAATTTTGCAAATATTCTATACTGTACATGATAAAGAAATTATTCATATTTTCAGGATTGCTTTTTTTTGTAAGCCTGTTTGCGCAAAAAACTCACACCGTAGAAAAAGGAGATACTTTGTTTGGTATTTCCAGAAAATACAATATTTCTGTGGACGATCTTTTGCGTCTGAACCCCGAATCCAAAGATGGAAATATTAAAATTGGTGAGGTACTTCGCCTCGACGGAAAGGGCAGTTCAAAACAGCTGGGTTATATTACCCTGAAACCGAAGGAAACCATTTATGGCATTTCAAAACAATACCGTATTTCAGAAACTGATCTTAAAGCCCTAAATCCTGATCTTAACAACCAGATGAAAGCAGGTTCGCGGATTATTCTTCCTCTGGAAAATATAAAAAAATACGGAAACGGCGAGCTTTTAGAGGAAGTTACTTCACCCAAATCACAGTCTAATATTCCTGTTTCGTCCAATACTTACACTACAACCGGTGTTTCCTCAGATGAGTTCGTGACTTATACTGTTCAGAGTGGCGATACCACTTTTGGAATTGTCAATAAATTTGGAATTGCGCTGGATGAACTGATCCAACTGAATCCAGCATTATCCTCCGGACTGAAACCAGGTATTACACTTAAAATCCGAAAAGCAGATCCTGCGTATGTTAAAAAATCCGGAGACGAACTGAATGTCGCCATCATGTTGCCATTCGGTTATGATTCCAATGATAGCAAATACCGTAACGTTTCTATTGATTTCCTTTCTGGAGCCAAGCTTGCCATAGAACGAAATGCGAAAAAAGGACAAAAGCTGAATGTGAAAATCATTGATGCCGGAAATGAAGCCACCTTCAAAAACTCACTTACCCAAATCAATAAAGACAATACCGATCTTATCATCGGCCCGTTTTTTAAATCCAGCGTTCTGGAAGTTTTGGATTACGTGAAAACATCTAAAATTCCCATCGTTGCACCTTTTGCCAATTCAGAAGATTTGTATGGATTCAGCAATCTGATCATCATGGAAACCAATGACCAGGTGTATGCAGACCGCATTATGGACGAAGTAAAAGCGGTATACTCGGATCAAAGAATTTATATTGTAGCTGATTCTGATAAGTCGAAAGCTAATTATATCAGATCAGGTTTGATGAAAACTCTTAAAACGCCTCAAATCATCATCGTAAATTCAGCCAACGAAATTCAGGCGGATACCAACATGATGACAGGTCAGAAAGCACCAGTAATCGCAGTTTTGACCAATAATAATGATAATGTGGGTGAAGCATTTGCGAATAAAATGATCGCCTTGTCTCAGGAAGTTCAGGGAATTAAAGCATTCAGCATGTATTATGTACCGGCTTTCGAGAAAAATATAGATGAACTCAGTGCAACCAGTTTGGTGTATTTGATGGATAGAAAAATAAACACCGACGGCCGTTTTGAGAATGAAATTTTAGCTGAATACAAAGATAAATATTGTAAAACCCCTTCTAAATACGCAGTTATAGGGTTTGATGTGGTCAATGATATGCTGATGCGCGAAAATACAAAGGGAGAAATCTTCAAACAGATCAGCAAACCACAGACTCAGTTGGCAACCAAATTTGAGTTTTCCAGAATTCAGAGAAACGGAGCGTATGTCAATACCGGATACCGGATTGTCCGGCTTCTTCGTTAGTGTCACTTCTGTTGGTGACCCCCGTCATGTTTCGGGAAATATTTTTTGCTTAAATTTGCTGACAATTTTTAAATAAAATTAATGAAAGCACTTGTATTTCCTGGGCAGGGATCTCAGTTTGTCGGGATGGGAAAAGAACTCTATGATTCCCGGAAAGACATTAAAGATCTGATGGAATCTGCCAATGATATCCTTGGTTTCGATATTTTGTCCGTTATGTTTAGCGGAACAGAAGAAGATCTGAAGAAAACTGAAATTACTCAACCTTCTATATTCATACATTCTTTAGCTGAACTGAAAGCAACCAATACTATTGGCGCAGAAATGGTAGCGGGACATTCCTTAGGTGAATTCTCTGCTCTGGTAGCCAATGGAGTTCTTTCTTTTGAAGATGGCCTGAAACTGGTCTCCGAAAGAGCGAAAGCAATGCAGGAAGCGTGTAATTCAAATCCAAGTTCAATGGCCGCTATTTTGGGGCTGGAAGATCATAAAGTAGAGGAAATTTGCGAATCTGTAGACGGGATTGTAGTTCCTGCGAATTATAATTGTCCAGGACAACTTGTAATTTCCGGAGAAACTTCAGCAGTAGAAAAAGCCTGTCAGTTGTTGAAAGAAGCAGGAGCTAAAAGAGCGTTAATGTTACCCGTTAACGGCGCATTCCATTCACCTTTAATGCAGCCGGCTCAGGATCGTTTATCCAACGCCATCGAAGAAACGAAATTCCGGAAAGCAATGATCCCGGTGTACCAAAACATTACTACAACTGCGGTTACTGATCCTGAAGAGATTAAACAAAATTTGATTGCGCAACTCACCGGCCCTGTGAAATGGACACAAAGTGTACAAAATATGATTAAAAACGGAGCGACACAATTCGTAGAAGTTGGACCAGGAAAAACGCTTCAGGGCCTGATCAGAAAAATTAATGCCGAAGTAGCGGTATCTTAAAAACAGAGAAAGTGGGCCGCATTTTTTCACCCGGAAAATTATTACTCACTTCAGAATATTTCGTTTTAGACGGAGCTCTTGCCTTGACTATACCTACAAAGCTCGGGCAAGAGTTCTTTTTTGAAGAAATTCACGATCGTAATTCTGAGATCATTTGGCAAGCCTACCATCAGGAAAAATTGTGGCTCAGCATCAAAATAAATTACAGAAACTGGACGATTCTGGATGCCAATCTGGAAACTCCTGCCAAATTTGTGGTAAGTGTTCTGCAACATGTTCAGGATCTTTCTAATATAAGATTTCATACCGAAAATTCTTATTTTTTGAAAACCAATCTTCAGTTTCCTCCCGATTTTGGCTTGGGAAGCAGTTCTACATTAATGAATAATTTAGCTGAATGGGCGGAAATAGATTCATTTCAACTCAATGAAAATGCTTTGGGCGGCAGCGGATACGATATTGCAGTAGCGCAAGAGAAATCTCCGATTTTGTACCAGGCTTTGCCGGAAAAGAAAATATCGAGGGTGGAATTTGATCCCGATTTTAAGAATGAACTTATCTTCATTCATCTCAATCAAAAACAGGACAGCAGGGAAGGGATTGCGTTGTACCGTTCCAAACCTCGGAATAACGAACTTATTCATGAGCTCTCTGAACTTACCAAAGCTGTTTTCACGGCAAAAAGCATAGAAGAATTTACGCTCTATATGAATCATCATGAAATGTTGATTTCTTCTTTTTTAGGAATAGAAACAGCCAAAGAAAAATATTTTCCACAATACGGAGGATTCATAAAAAGTCTGGGAGCTTGGGGTGGAGATTTTGTATTGGCTTCAAAATTCGGGGATTACAAAAAATATTTTTCAGATAGAAACTTTACCCGCATTTTCGAGTGGCAGGATTTAGTACGCTGACAATCAATTATTTCAATCAGTTTTTCTATGCTGATTTAAATCAGTATGCTTTTCTCAGTAAAATGCCGTTTTTTTATTTAAATTTGGAAATCTTCAAACTAAAAAATAAACCCTTTCAAATATGAGAAATTTCAAGATTATCCAGGATCTGAAAAACATGGGAATTAATGGTGACCATGAAGTGGTGTACAACCCAGGTTTTGAGCAATTATACCAAGATGAAGTAGCAGAAACTAATGAAGGTTTTGAAAAAGGTATTCTTACGGATTCTGGTGCTATCGCAGTGGAAACAGGCATCTTTACAGGACGCTCGCCTAAGGATAGATATATCGTTTTAGATGATGTTACCAAAGAAACCATCAACTGGGATGGAAAAGTGAATTTGCCGACAACGCCTGAAATTTTTACAGATTGTAAACAGCAGGTTCTCGATCAGCTTTCTAAAGCAGAGAAACTTTATGTAGTAGATGCTTTTTGCGGTACCAACCCGGATACGAGACTTAAAGTCCGTTTCATTATGGAAGTTGCATGGCAAGCTCATTTTGTGACCAATATGTTTATTCGTCCTTCTCATTATGAGCTGGAAAATTTCGGAACTCCGGATTTTACAGTAATCAACGGTTCCAAAACGACCAACAAAAACTGGGAAGAACAAGGATTGAATTCTGAAAACTTCATCATGTTTGATCTTACCGAAAAAATGCAGATTATCGGCGGAACCTGGTATGGCGGAGAAATGAAGAAAGGAATGTTCGCCATGATGAATTATTACCTTCCGCTGAAAGGAATGGCTTCTATGCATTGTTCTGCCAACGTTGGCGAGGACGGCGATGTTGCTTTGTTCTTCGGACTTTCCGGAACCGGGAAAACTACACTTTCTGCAGATCCGAAACGTTATTTAATCGGAGATGATGAGCATGGATGGGATGATAATGGTGTGTTCAACTATGAAGGTGGTTGTTACGCAAAAGTTATTGACTTATCAGAGGAAAAAGAACCGGATATTTTCAGAGCCATTAAAAGAGATGCACTTCTCGAAAATGTGGTGGTAAAAGAAAATGGAGAAATAGATTATACGGACAATTCCATCACCGAAAACACTAGGGTTTCTTATCCTATTTATCACATTAATAAAATTGTACTTCCATCAAAAGCGGGTCACGCCAAAAAGATCATTTATCTTTCAGCTGATGCTTTCGGAGTTTTGCCTCCGGTTTCTGTTTTAAATGAAGATCAGGCACAGTACCATTTCCTTTGCGGTTATACTTCCAAACTGGCAGGAACTGAAAGAGGAATTACGGAGCCACAACCTTCTTTTTCACCTGCATTCGGTGAGGCGTTTCTTACATTGCATCCAACGATGTATTCGAAAACACTGATCGGGAAAATGAAAGAACATGGAGCCAAAGCTTATCTGGTAAACACCGGTTGGAATGGAACTGGCAAAAGAATTTCATTGAAAGATACCCGTGCCATTATTGATGCCATCATCGACGGATCTATTGAAAATGCACCTAAAACGGTAATTCCTATCATGAATCTTGAAATTCCTACTTCACTTCCAAAAGTATCTGAAGGAATTCTGGATCCGAGAGAAACTTATTCGGATGTTGCTGAATGGGAGACCAAAGCAAAAGATTTGGCCGGAAGGTATATCAAGAATTTTGAGCAATATTGCGATAACGAAGAAGCCAAAAAACTGATCGCAGCAGGGCCTCAGTTATAATACATGTTTTAAACTTAAATAAAATCCTCAAGCATTGAAGTTTGAGGATTTTTTGATTCTAAAAATGAATTATTGTTGATTCAGTAAACTTAGTATTGCGAGCCGGTATCCATTCAAACCAAAGCCCGAAAGCACAGCATCGGTGTACATGGCTGTGACAGATTTCTGGCGAAATTCTTCCCGTTGGTAAATGTTAGAAATATGAACTTCAATTTTGGGTTTTTGAATGTTTTTCAAACAGTCGGCAATCGCATAAGAATAATGCGAAAAAGCTCCGGGATTGATGATTAAAGCATCAAAACTACTGTCCTGCAAATGATCTATAATTTCACCTTCATGGTTAGACTGGAACAAAGCAATATCATTTTCAGGAAAATTATCTCTGAGCCGATCCAGAAATTCCTGCATGCTCACTGTTCCGTAAATTTCCGGTTCGCGAGTTCCTAGCAGGTTCAGATTAGGGCCGTTTACTATTAATATTCTCATGTATTTTTTTGAAATTTAATCAAAGATAAGGAAACAAGGACAATGGATTGAGAAATATGCTGAGATTAAAATAGGACAAAATCATTTAAAAACTAATCCAATTCCGGAAAAGGAATTTTCAGTTGTACCGAAACCTGTTTTTTTTCCTGTGTATTGAGATTGGAAAGCGACAATCCAAGCAAGCGTACAGGTTTATCAAAAGGCCGCAGTTCCCAGAGTTTTTTAGCAGTTTTGTAAAAATCTTCCAAGTTTTCATAGTACATTTCCTGAGTTTTACTTCGGGTATAAACAGAAAAATCCCGGTATTTTATTTTCAGGGTAAGCGATTTGCCGCGGATTTCTTTTCGGCGCAGC
>JADMKO010000011.1 GCA_015478785.1 Chryseobacterium sp.
AATTTTAGTTGAAAAGAACCACAACAGAAAGATCACCACCGGCAGTGCGAAAATAATTGCATATTTGGTGGAAGTCAACTGATCGATAAAAAGCCCGATAAGGAAGGTTCCCAGAAGAATCCGGATGATGTTCAGGGCCAGAGTGACCGTGTCATTCAGTTCATTTTCTTCCGCTATTTTTGGTGCTTTGGTAAGAATAGCCCATAAAAAAGGTGACGAAACCACGGTTCCCAGAATAATGACAATAATATTCTGATAGAGCGGAACTTCAATATTCCGGTTGATAAAAGGAATAATGAAGAATCTGAAAGTCAGGATGATCCCAATCAGAATAATGGTGTTCAGAATAATAATCCGGAGGTATTCCTTGGTAATGTTCTTCCATTTCGGATTGGCATTCATCTTCTCGGTTTCCAGTGAATAATTTTCGATCCGGGTCACCCATTTTGCCGGCAATTTGGTCATGAGCCAATCGTAGAACGGATCAGCCATTTTCATCATATAAGGCGTCGTAAACGTGGTGATCGCAGAAACTCCGACCGCGATCGGAAAGAGGAAATCTGAAATCACACCCAAAGATAATCCCAATGTGGCGACAATGAAAGCAAATTCGCCAATCTGTGCCATGCTCATCCCGATCTGCATGGATTGTTTGAGCGGAAGCCCGGAAATCAATGCACCTAAGCCGCTGAAGAAAAACTTTCCGAATAATGTGAGCGCGGTGATCACCAGAATCGGCCATGCATAGGTTACCATTGCATTGGGGTCGATCATCATCCCCACCGAAACGAAAAATATCGTTCCGAATAACTGTTTAATGGGCATCGTAATGTGTTCCACTTTTTCAGCCATGACGGTTTCCGCAATAATGGAACCCATAACGAAAGCTCCTAATTCAGCAGAAAATCCTACCTGCGTGGCCAGAACGACCATACCGAAACACAAACCGATGGCAAAAATAAGGGTGGTTTCGCCGTCCATAAACTTTCTTGCCTTTTTAAGGAAACTTGGGAGTAAATAAATCCCGACAAGGAACCACAGCAGCAGAAAGAAGATCAGTTTCAAAATAGTAAATATGATCTCCGAACCTTCAAACTGCTGGGTAACAGCTACCGTCGA
Source organism: Chryseobacterium sp. (assembly GCA_015478785.1). Classification (GTDB taxonomy): domain Bacteria; phylum Bacteroidota; class Bacteroidia; order Flavobacteriales; family Weeksellaceae; genus Chryseobacterium_A. Next base: position 1,120 of record JADMKO010000011.1, read on the forward strand.
AAGCAATACCATGAGAAGGATCACAATAATATCTTCCACAATTAAAACCCCGAAAACCACCTGTGCAAACTGCCTGGTTTTCAATCCTAATTCATCGAAGGCTTTGAGAATAATGGTGGTGGAAGAGCTGGCCAGCATCCCTCCCAGAAAGAGACTGTCGATCGAATTCCAGCCCAGAAGATAACCTGTGAGATAACCGCCAAGCCCAATGAAAAGAATCTCCACCACAGCGGTAATAGAGGCGGAACCGCCCACACTCACCAGCTTTTTAAAACTGAATTCCAGCCCCAGACTGAAAAGAAGCATGATGACTCCGATTTCGGCAAAAGTCTCAATATTCTCATTATCCACAACCGTGGGAATTAATGTGAAATGAGGGCCTACTAAAAATCCGGCGATGATATAGCCTAATACCAGCGGCTGCTTTATCCTTTTAAACAGAATAGTGATAAAGGCTCCCACAAGGAGAATGAGGGCCAGATCAACAATAAGTTCCGGAAGGTGTGCCATATATGGAGCGATTATTTGTGAATATGCATCCGGGAAGATCTAGAGACATTCCTCTAAGTAGATGCTTTTCACAAATTTAATCGTTTTTTTTGCTTTTTCAGATAAAAAGTGAAGGAATGTTAGCTGAAGAGCACATCCTGCAGTTCTGCATTTCTTTCGAAAGTTATTTTTGCATACGGACATACAGGAACTACTTTCTTATTGTTGGCCCGTGCATATTCAGCACCGGCAACAACCAGCGCTTTGGCCAGTCCTTTTCCTCCGAATGCAGGATCTACTTCGGTGTGATCAATAATAAACTTGTCTTCTCCTGCCCAGGTATAGGTCATTTCGCCGGCTTTTTTGCCTTCAGAATAGATTTCGAAAACGCCTTTTTTCTCGTTGTTGGTGTGTTTTATTTCTGACATAGTGATGGGTTTATTTATCGGTGTTTTAAAATTGCTTTGGGCAGCGCTACATATTCTTCTTCATCGCCGACTACTTTCGGGAATGCGTTCAGGTTCTGATCATGCCAGTCGAGTTTTGCCTGCTCAAGAACATCTCTGTCAGAGTTGACAAAATTCCAGAAAATATACCGTTCCTCAGGAAAAGGTTCGCCACCGAAAAGATATACCGTTGCGTTTTCATTCATTTCAAATTCGCAAAGGGTGGCATTTTTAGCCACGAGAAGCTGCTTCGAACCGAATTCATTTCCTTCAAGATTTACCGTTCCTTCCAGAACATACATGGCAACCTCTCCGAAAAGATGCTCCCCGACGTTGATTTTGGTTTTTTCTTTATTTTTAATTTCGATGAAAAACAGTTTGCTGTATACCGGAACCGGTGATTTTTTTCCAAATGCTTCGCCGGCAATCAGTTTATACTGAACGTTGTTTTCTTCCCTAACCGGAATTGCAGAAGCCTCCGTATGATGGAATTCGGGTTCCATTTGCTCTAGTTCCTTTGGTAATCCGACCCAAATCTGAAAACCATGCAGCGACGTATCGGAGGTTCGCAGATATTCCGGGGTTCTTTCGGAATGCACGACTCCTTTGCCGGCCGTCATCCAGTTCACCGCACCGGGCTGTATTTCCATTGCGGAACCCAGACTGTCGCGATGAAAAATGGATCCTTCGAAAAGATAGGTCAATGTGGAAAGTCCGATGTGTGGATGCGGCGGAACATCCAGATTCTGATGTTCAGCCAGTTTTGCCGGACCCATATGATCAATAAACACGAACGGGCCCACCGCTCTCTTTCCCCGGAAAGGAAGCAGCCTGCCGACCAGGAAATTCCCGATATCGGCGGCTTTTTCTTCGATGATTAATTCGATGTTTGACATAATTATGTAGAATTATAGTGAAACTTACTGAAAATAATGCTACAATGTAGGGAAAATCAGGTACATCAATCTTATAGAAAATTCAATCTTCTTTTCACTTCAGGAATTACTTCCTTACCGTACAATTCCAGCGATTTCATCGTCAGTTCATGCGGCGTGGTTCCAAGGCTGCCGTGTGCCATAAATCTTGTAAAACCGAACATCCGATGTTCCGCCACGATTTTATTCACTACTTTCTCTACGCTGCCTACCATCAGGGAGCCGCGTTCACTTCTCATAAATTCATATTGCTGTCGCGTCATCGGCTGCCAACCCCGGCTTTTCCCAACCCTGTCCATCATGGCGGCATAATGCGGGAAGAAGTCGTCGGCAACTTGCTCATCATTTTCGCCGATAAGAATGTGGTTGTTGATGCCTACCTGTAAATTATTCTCAGAAACTCCACTTTCCAAAGCCGTCTTTTTATACAGATCAATAAACGGAATAAAATTTTCCGGCATTCCGCCAATAATGGCAAGCATTAATGGGAGTTTCAGTCTGGCAGCACGCACGGCGGAAGAGGGTGTTCCTCCTGCGGCAAGCCAGAGGGGAATTTGTCCTTCCACCGCTCTGGGATACACGCCAAGATCATGAATAGGAGCACGGAGTTTTCCGCTCCAGTTGACCTTTTCAGACCGGTTGATGGACAGTAGAAGTTCCAGTTTTTCTTCAAAAAGTTCGTTGTAATCGTTCAGGTCATATCCAAAGAGGGGAAAACTCTCGATAAAGGAACCCCGTCCGGCCATGATTTCGGCTCTTCCGCCGGAGATGAGATCTATGGTTGCAAACTGTTGATAGACCCGAACAGGCTCTTCGGAACTCAGCACCGTGACTGCGCTGGTCAGTTTTATATTCTTTGTCATCGCTGCTGCAGCCGCCAGAATGGTGGATGGAGAAGAAACTGAATAATCTTCGCGGTGATGTTCTCCGATGCCGAAAACATCGATACCGAGTTCATCTGCGAGTTTCACTTCTTCCAGCAGATCCTGTATTCTTTCGCGGGCGTTGGTGCCTTTTCCGGGTGAGGTTTCCGGTGCCATATCGGCAAAGGTCATGTAGCCAAATTCTAAATTCTTCATATTTTCTTTTTTGAAAGCAAAGGCCGGGAAGCCGTGCTTCCCATTGTTTGCGTGGTTTTATACTAACAGATTTGGTGGTTCTGTCGAAATATTTTGTTTTGATTTTCGGGCATATTTTAATACCCCGCCGTAAACTGTTTTCTGATGAACTGTTTGTTTTCAATTTCATCGGCAATGGCTACGGCAAGATCTTCTACCGAATGTCGGGAACGTCCTTGTTCGTCCAGCACCGGTGTATCGGTACTATAGCGGTATTTTCCGGTTCTTCCCCGGTCTTTGTCCTCACTGAACATATTCATTTCTATTGCCGGTGAGAAAAATTGCCAGTCGAGTGTTTCATTTTTGCTGAGGTTTTCTACAAAGTATTTTTTCACAGCACTCGCACCGGGATAGATTTCTTTAGGGAAATCCGGGCTGTCCACGATGAATTTTCCATCGGTTTTCAGTGTGCCTGCGCCGCCAATGACGATCAGCCGTTTGCTGTCTGACCTTTCCACCGCTTTCTGAATGCTTTCGGCACCTTTGAGATACTCTTCATGGAGATTCGGATTCGTCCATCCAGGATTGTAAGCACTGATGACCACGTCATGCCCGCTGATGACTTCGGTGAGCCCTTCCGTATTGAAAATGTTTTGATCCCGCCGGGTCAGATGGTCGCTGCTGATGTCGATTTTGGCACTGTTTCTCGCAATGGCCGTTACGTCATATTGACGGTTGAGAAGTTCTTTAAGAATGGCATTTCCCACATATCCTGTTGCTCCGATTAATGCTACTTTCATATTATAATCACTTTTATTATGACAAAAGTATCCATTTCTAAGCTGAAAAATGTTGATGTAAGATAAGAATTTGTAGAAGCGCAATTTGCGTTTAACAAAAAAAACCTCCCGTTTCCGGAAGGTTTTGTTATTGAAGGGAAGAGGATTACCCTTGTTTTCTGTGTGTGCTTTTAGGAGCGGATTTTGCTGCCTGAGTAGATTCCTTTACTTTGGGAGCAGCAGGTTTGGCTGGTTTTTGATCCGTCTTTTTAGTAGTAGCTGTTTTCTTTTCTGCCGGTTCTGCCGGAGTTTCTGTTTCTTCCCCTTCAGGTTTTATGAAGCTTTCCGGAGTGATGTATCCGGCTGCATGGAGGAGATTGTACCACTGTGCAAGTTTCTTGATGTCGGAAAGATACACGCGGTCTCTGTCGTAATCAGGAAGTGCAGTTTCCATTAATTCCCGAAGCTCGGTTTCTGATGATTTATGGGAAATGGTTTCTTTATAATCATTTGTTTTGGCAATGTTTTCGAACACCTCAAACAAAGGAACTTCTTTATCAAAAGTAAACATAGCGATATTGTCCAATAAACTCACCTGGCTGGAATTGCCGATGCTTACTTTCTTTTTCGAGGTAACATCTTCGATGATAAATCCGTTCTTCAGCTGGGAAACCAGTTTAAAAAGCCCGGGTTTTCCCGAAATTGAAATAATTTTTTCTAACTCCATACTCTTTTATTTTTATTATTAATGTTTCGTACGCATCGCCGTGCGTGAAAAATTATTTTGGAAATCTCATTTTATAATTCACATTCACATCGCCATGCATGATTTTGGAAAGTTTTCCTTTCACAAGCTTTTTCTTCAGCGAAGAAAGGTGATCTGTAAACAGGATGCCTTCGATATGATCGTATTCATGCTGAATAACACGGGCACGAATATCGGAAAAAGTTTCTGTATGTTTCACAAAATTTTCATCAAAATATTCGATAACGATCGTTTCTTTGCGCTTTATATCTTCGCGAATGTCAGGAATGGAAAGGCAGCCTTCGTTGAACTTCCATTCGGAGCCGCTTTCCTCCAGCATTTTAGCATTGATAAATACTTTTTTAAACCCTTTCAGTTCTTCGGCGATATCAGCATAATCTTCATCGTCAGCAAGGGGAGATACATCAATGCAGAACAGCCGGATATCCAAACCCACTTGTGGTGCAGCCAGTCCGATACCGTTGGCATCTTCCATCGTTTCATACATGCTGTCAATCAGGGTGTTCAGCTCCGGATAATCCTGATCTATAGTACGGGCTACTTTCCTTAGAACAGGATCTCCGAAAGCCCGGATTGGTAATATCATCTTTGTTTATTTTCTAAAAAATTCTGTAAAATAAGGGTAGCGCTCACTTTGTCTATCAGGCTTTTGTCCTCTCTTTTCTTTTTGCTCTTGCCACTTTGGCTGATATAAAACGACGCTATTTTCGACGTAAATCTTTCATCCAGACGATGAACGGTGATTCCGGGAAATTGGGTTTCAAATTCACCAATAAATTTTCTGATGTCGGTTTCTATTTCAGAAAGATTTCCCTTGAGGTCGATGGGAAGCCCGATAACGACTTCTTCCACCTGATTTTCGGCGAAATACTGATGAAGAAAGTTCATCAGCGAAGGGGTTTCCACCGTATCGAGACCACTGGCAATGATTTGAAAATCATCTGTAACAGCAATGCCCGTGCGTTTTCTGCCGAAGTCGATTGCCATAATTTTTCCCATAGCTGCAAATTTAAACAAATTTTATATTTTTAGTCCTTATAAATTTGATATATGAAAGCAGAAGAGCTCTTTTTCGGGACTGAAAATGTTCAGTTTCTACTGGAAGTTGTACTCAGAACTACGATGATGTTTTTATTCCTGATTCTGGTGATGAAATTTACCGGGAAACGGAGCATCAGGCAGCTGTCCATTTTTGAAATGGTGATGATTATTGCGCTGGGAAGTGCTGCCGGAGATCCGATGTTTTATAAAGAAGTGGGCATTGCAGTGGCAGCCACGGTACTGGTAGTAACTATTCTGATTTACAGAATCATCATTTATCTGGTGACGCACTCAGAAAAAATAGAATTGTATTTTGAAGGAAAACCGGAATATCTTATCAGAAACGGTCAGTTTACCAAGGAGTTTCTGCATGAGAAAAAACTGGGTGTAGATGAGTTTTTTTCAGAATTGAGAATGCAGAATATTGAACATATCGGCCAGGTGAAAGATGTTCTTCTGGAAACCAACGGAACGCTGAGCATTATCTTCCGCGAACGGGAACTAACCGAACACGGGCTTCCGATATGGCCGGAAAAATATCTGGATACTGTAAAGGATATACTGCCGGATCAGTATTATTCCTGTATGACTTGTGGAAAAACAATTTTGGGGACCGATATTGCCAACAGCGTCTGTTCCTGCAAAGAGAAAAAGTTTGTCCGTGCTATCGCTACAAAACGGATCAGCTGAAAATAAAGTTTTGTAGTTCCTGTGAAATAGTTTAATTTTATTTTCCCAAATTCAAAAATTATGAAAAAACTGATTCTGGTACGCCATGCGAAAAGCGACTGGCCTGCAGATACAGAGGATTTCGACAGGCCGCTTGCCGACGGAGGGCATGAAGACGCTGTGAAAATGGCAAAATTCCTGAAAGGAAATCAAGTTGATATTCAGTATTTTATTTCAAGTCCTGCGGTAAGAGCATTGGGAACCTGTGAAATATTCAATCAGGATTATCAGGTATCGCTTCATACAGATCAGAAACTGTATAGCCCTTCAGAAGATGGAATTCGTTCTGTAATTTACGGGTTGGAAGATCAGGTGGATTCTGTAGCGATGTTTTCGCACAACAACGGAATATCCAATTTTGCCAATTCTATTTCAGAAGATATTTTCCATTTTCCCACCTGCGGAGTTGCGGGATTCCAGATCGAGTGTTCTTCGTGGTCGGATTTTGACCTTGCAGCTAAAAAGCTTCTTTTCTTTTACGAACCCAAAAGTAT
>JADMKO010000012.1 GCA_015478785.1 Chryseobacterium sp.
GAAAAACAGCAATCACACTTGCAGTTTTTTTTCCGAAATAGATGGGAATGGTAGTATATCCGAAAATTCTGTCAACTTTCGCAGTAAGGGTATCTTTTATGATATCTATCATAAGAAGCATCAGAAAAAGGAACGCCGCCATCATCATAATTTTACCCGAAAAGGTTCTGTAATACACCAGCATTCCGAAAAAAGGATATAAGGTGAGCGCTACGAAAGTCAGATTATTGAGAATCAGGAGCCTGCTCAGTTTATGGCTGTAAAACCACATCAGGAACTGGTACAGCAGATAAAAAAGAAAAACACGATAGGAAATAAGAAAAGCAACGCCCAGCGAAACGGTGTTCAGAATAATATAGGCGTACAGAAAATATTTTTGTTTCAGGAAACTTTGAAGCCGTGTCCGAAAGGGTTTGATGAGATGGTCTTTTTCCACATCATAAAACTGATTGATAATTCCTCCTGCAAGAATACTGAGTACAGCACAGAAAATAATCCCGTGAATCCTGAAATCAAATACAAACTGACGCAGATTTTCTTCCTGATTGAACAGAAAAAAAGTGGAAACATAAAGTGCGAAAGTAAGGAGTAAAGCCATGAAAAAACGGGCTCCAACCAGAAATCCAATCAACTGTGAAATTCGGTATGAAAACGTTCTGGGAGCAGAAGCAGGAGCCGCTGAGGTTCTGTTTTCTGTGCCCATTTTTCTTTAGAAACGGTAGATTACTTCCTTATTAAAACCTTCCAGCATTTTCTCCGCTTTATCGTAATCGCGGGTAAAACCAAGAATGTATCCTCCGCCACCGCTTCCGCAGAGTTTCAGATAATAAGCATTGGTATCAATACCTTTTTTCCAGGCTTTATAGAGGCTTTCCGGAATCATGGGTTTGAAATGTTCAAAAGCCCAGACCGACAGATTTTTAAGATTCCTGAAAAAAGGATTCATTTCTTTACTGAGAAAATATTCGATGCAGGCGTTGTTGTAGCGGATAAATTCTTCCTTCAGTGTTTTGCGGAAACCTTCGGTTTTCATTTTTTCAAAAAAGATTTGTACCATAGGTCCGGTTTCTCCGGCAGTACCACTATCGATCAGAAAGATGGCACCTTTTTTTCCTTCTTCACTTTGAGGAATCGCTACTTTGTCAACATTCTCTTTATTTTCAATCAGAATCGGAAGATTCATGTAACAGATGAGTGGATCAATTCCCGAACTGGTGCCGTGAAAATAACTTTCCAGCAAACCAAACACTTTTTTCAGTGCTTTCAGGTCGTCTTTGGAAATGGTTTCAGCATCGTATTTTTTCAAGGAATATTTCTCAAAAACTGCGGCCACCAAAGCACCGGAACTTCCGATACCGTATCCCTGTGGAATATTGCTGTCAAAAAACAATCCGGAATTGATGTCTTTGATGAAACTTTCAATATCCACTTCAAAACCGGCAGGCAAAGTCAGAACCTTCAGATATTCTGCATAATTTCTGAGATGCTCATTAGAATTTTTCTCGAAATCCGACTGAAGTTCTGAGAATTTAAGCGTTCCTTTATAAAAACTGAAAGGCAGGGTGAGTCCTCTGGAATCTTCAATGATTCCGTACTCCCCGAACAATAGGATTTTTGCGTAAAATAAAGGACTGGTCATCGTTGGTTTTTAAAACACTGATATACAGTTGCAAATATACAAAATAATTTTTACAGATTACAAAATCTGCAATTTTCAGACCGTTTTATTCTTAATTTTCAAAAAAGAAAAAACCTGACTCTACGGTTTGAATCAGAGTCAGGTTGATGATTTTTTAATGATTGTTGACCAACTTTTCAATTTTATCCAAAGCAATCTGAATTTCTTCCTGCGACACATTCAGATGTGGGCGGAAACGAAGCGATTGGTCGCCACAGGACAAAATGATAAGATGATTTTCGTACAACATTTCGCGCATCCGGTCGCGTTGTGCTCCGTCCGGCAAATCAAAAGCGCACATCAGGCCTCTTCCTCTCGGATTGGAAATAACGTCAGGATATTTTTTTGCCAATTGCTGAAGCCCGTTCAACAGATAACTACCGACGGTTTCTGCGTTCTGACAAAGATTTTCTTTTTCAATCACTTCCAGAATCAGTTTAAACCTCATCATATCAATGAAATTTCCTCCGAAAGTGGAATTAATTCTGGAACTTTCACGGAATACATTATTCGGGATCTCATCAAACTTTTCTTTGTTGGCAAGGACTCCGCACACCTGTGTTTTCTTTCCGAAAGCAATGATGTCCGGCTTTGCTGTAAAATGTTCAAAAGCCCACATTTTCCCTGTGATTCCGATGCCGGTTTGCACTTCGTCAAAAATCAGCAATACTTCATTCTGATCACAAAGATCGCGCAATCCGCGGAAAAATTCATCCCGGAAATGATGATCGCCACCTTCTGCCTGAATCGGCTCAATGATGATGCACGCCACTCTGTTCGGGCTGGAAAGGATGGCCTCCTCAATATTCAGCAATGCTAACTGCTCATTTTTAATGGTTACTTCCAGATTTTCTTCTGTAATCGGGAACGTAAGATGCGGATTGATAATTCTTGGCCATTCGAATTTCGGGAAATACTGATATTTTCTTGGATCGGACGTATTGGTAAGACTCAAAGTATATCCGCTTCTGCCATGAAAAGCCTGGCGGAAATGAATGCAGATATCGCCTTCCACGTTGAGGTCTTTCTCAAAGTTTTTACGGGTTTTCCAGTCAAAACACGCTTTCATCGCATTTTCTACAGCCAGCGTTCCTCCGGAAATGAAAAACGCATACTGAAGATGTTCCGGAATGGCTACCCTTTCGAAAACCTCCATAAATTCTGCATATTCTTCAGAGTATACATCGGCAAGCGTTGGTTTGTTAATGGCCATTTTCCCAAGCCAGTTTTGATGTTGTACGAGATACGGATGATTGTATCCGATGGAAGCGGAGCCGAACATGGAAAACATATCCAGATAATTTTTTCCGGAAAGAGAATCATGAATCCATGATCCGTGCGATTTTTCCAGATCCATTACGAAATCGAATCCGTCGGCAAGAATATGACGGGAAAGGGTTTGTTTTACTTTGTTGATTACTTCGGGTTGCGAAGCAGTTGTGTTGTTCATACTATTATTTTTGGATTTAATTCTTTTTAATAACGATATTTATTAACGGGTTTGGCAGTGTCATGCTGAGATTGTCGAAGCCTCATTGATCTGATTTGTTTATAGATAATTCCGGCAACAATTCCCATTGGTTATTGATGATCGCTTCTTTCTTTTTCCTGCTCCAGCTTTTATTTGCTTTTCAAATGAGGTGACCCGCCTTGCATCAATAAACTCATGGTTAAATACTAACTCAACAGGTCTTCTTCTATAGGTATAACTGTCAGGTTGTATTCCACTATTATGTTCATTTATTCTTCCGTCAAGTTCATTTGTAATCCCTGTATAATAGGAATTATCAGAACATTTAACAATATAAACAAAATAGGTTTTCATGTTTTAATGCTTCGACAGGTTCCGCATGACAACGTTTCTACGCACTCAGCATGACAATCATTAGTCTATATGAGGTTTACACCGCATCAATTTCTTTTTTTTCATTACCGCTCAAATCGAACTTAATGCCCTGAGCAAGAGGCAATGTTGTAGAATAATTGATGGTATTGGTTTGTCTTCTCATATAGTATTTCCATACATCGGAGCCTGATTCGCGGCCGCCGCCGGTTTCTTTTTCTCCACCAAAAGCACCCCCGATTTCTGCTCCTGAAGTTCCGATGTTCACGTTCGCAATCCCGCAGTCTGACCCAGCATGGGAAAGGAAAAGCTCGGCTTCACGCAAATTCTGGGTCATGATGGCAGATGAAAGTCCTTGCGGAACATCATTCTGCATGGCAATCGCCTCGTCCAATGTGTTATATTTCATGATATATAAAATAGGAGCGAAAGTTTCATGCTGCACTATTTCGTAGGAATTCTCCACTTCAGCAATACAAGGTTTTACATAACATCCGGAAGCGTACTGATCGCCGGAAAGCACTTCACCTTCTACGATGAACCTACCTCCTTCTTTTTTACATTTTTCAATAGAAGCCTCATACTGTTTCACTGCAGCGGTATCAATCAGCGGCCCTACGTGATTATTTTCATCCAGCGGATTTCCAATTTTTAGTTGGCCGTATGCCTGAACCAAACGGTTTTTCATTTCATCATAAACGGATTCGTGAATAATAAGCCTTCTGGTAGAAGTACATCTTTGGCCGGCAGTTCCTACAGCGCCGAAAACTGCGCCGATAATGGCCATATCCAAGTCTGCATGTTCAGAAATAATAATGGCGTTATTACCTCCCAATTCCAAAATGGATTTTCCGAAACGTTCTGCCACTTTCGCTCCTACCATTCTGCCCACTTTGGTGGAACCGGTAAAGGAAACCAGCGCAATATTTTTATCGTCAACCATTTTTTGGCCAATGGTGTGATCTGCGACAATCATTCCGGAAATACCTTCAGGCATATCATTTTCTTTTAAAACTTCGGCAATGATGTTCTGACAGGCAATGGCGCATAAACCAACTTTCTCAGACGGTTTCCAAACGGTCACATTTCCACAGATCCATGAAAGCGCGGTATTCCAACTCCATACTGCTACAGGAAAATTGAAAGCGGAAATAACGCCCACAATACCAAGTGGATGATACTGCTCATACATCCGGTGTGAAGGCCTTTCGGAATGCATGGTAAACCCGTGAAGCTGTCTGGAAAGTCCGACAGCGAAATCACAAATGTCTATCATTTCCTGAACTTCACCCAAGCCTTCCTGAAGCGATTTTCCCATTTCATAGGAAACGAGTTTTCCGAGATCGTCTTTTTTTTCTCTTAATTTATTTCCAAATTGCCGCACCAACTCTCCTCTTTTGGGAGCGGGCATCATTCTGAATTCCTGAAAAGCTTTTTTTGATTTTTCGATGATGTGCTCATAGTCGGCTTCATTTCCTGACTTTATTTTTGCAATCAGCTTACCGTCTGTAGGAGAAAAGCTTTCGATAACTGCGCCATTTCCGAAGGAAGTTCCGCCGGCAGATACACCGTAGTTTTCTGAAGTAATACCTAAATTTTTAAGGGATTTTTCGATTCCGAAATCGTTTGTATTCTTTGTCATTTCACATATTTCATTGGTGCTTAAAGGTAGGGAGATTTTACAAAATAGCAAAAAAGTACGTGATTAAAAAAATAAAAATCTTATTGAAAACCTGCAATGAAGAGCCTTCGGGAAGCAGCTTAATGATATAACAATTGCCTGATTTGAACAAAAAAAGCACCACTGATTTAAGCTTGATTTACCTGAAAATCATCTGGCATTGAAACAAATTTTCTTTCCAAAGGAATAGAGAATTTCTCACCGGGGATTCCCATAATGCAGTAATAGTGGGCAAGAGGTTCCCCAATCTGATCCCGTATTTTTTTGTTGAGCCTCGATTTGTTATAGGAAAAATTGCCATCAATACTATCTACCAATTTTTGAATATTTTCCCGTGCGGCTCTTATTTTCATCAACTGATATAAGGAAAAAATTTCCATCTCATATTCATCTAATTCAGCAAGACGGATCCCTTCCGGATGTGAAAGAAAGAAAACCCAAATCGTTTTCTCTAAGGGTGTTAAACGAAGTTCCAATTCTCCAATCTGAATTTTTCCTTTGTCAGTAATGGTCAGTTTTTTCGGCTTTGCATTTCTGGATAAACCTTGCGAGAATTTTAACTGCGACCTGATTTTCTCAAAAATGGCAAGCGACTGCATAATTATTCCGGAAGCAACGCCATTGTCATCCAAACGCTGAAGACAGGAAAGACACAGATCAGCAGTTCTTAATTTCAGGATAATTTGGCTTTTGTTTTCACAGAAATCATTCATGCATCCAATAGAATCCATATGAAAATTAACTTCCATATTCTCAGAGAGATCAAATTTCATCAAGATTCTCAGGAGATTGGCCACCACTTCATACGCAACCGGAAAACACTCTGAAGCTTTCAGGAAAACATCCCAGTCTGATGATTGAACAAAAGCATTTCTTTGTCCACCAGTATCGAACATACTGAAGTAATTCATCGAATTTCTGCGGTTGGTAATCAGAATTACAAAACCTTCCGGAGAGAATCCCTCAGACATTCGTGCTTGCTCACAAAGAAAAAACAACTCCCGCCAACTTATCGGATAACCGCATGCTTCCCGATAAGGCTGAATCTTATCCTCGGATGCTAATAAAAATCTGAAATCAGACCGATAGTGTTGCTGGTTTACCTGATGGAGTTGCAGGGCATTCCACTTCACGTCCCGCACGCTGAACTCTATAGGTCCCGAAACACTTTTCAGAATTTCTTGTACTTCATTCACCAGTTGTGGATGAACATCAGGGGTGTAAATAAGATGAACTTTCAAGATAGGTAAATGTTTTAGGGAATTGTATACTGAATTTCAAGATTCTGTCGTGATGACCATGTTAATACCATATATACATTGGGAGCCGGTATATCAGATATAAATCCTTTTTGACTTACATCATTAACCGGGCAAATTCTTTGATTAATCCTAAACATTTATAATAACTTTTATTACGACTCACAACAAAACTAACAAAATATTTAGAATTTTTAACAAAATTATAAACTCTACTTTTTTTTAAAATAATTCTGTGCGTTTTACTAATTCAATACAAACCGTTCCTGAAACTGCAGCACAATTTCAACAAAGGACATCGGCAAACGCATCAGGGTAAATTCCGCTATCTCCTGCGGCATCTCCTGATAATAGGCCATGGCAAAGGCTGCGGATAGCGAAGCTAAAGCTTCAGGACTGACCCCAATTTCAAGTGCATTTCGGATGGCGTGTTCATAAGAATCACTTTCCATAAATGCTTGGAAAGCCAGAGGCGCAATAAACTGAGCATGAAGCGGATGCCTGAAACATTTTCTTAGTTTTTCAAGAGTCTGCGTATGACGGTATCCGGGAAAGTAATGATCCAGAGTATTCTTGATATCGTTCTTTCTGTAACCACAGATACAAAGATAGAGAGCCGTTGTAATGAAACGGGACGCCTGAAGTGAACCTCCGTCGTTTTTTGTGGCATCCAGCACCGTTTGGGAAATCTCCGGGAGGCTGCAAAAACTATTAGCTAAATAAGGAATGGGGATAAATCGCAACAACACAGGTTTGCTGTATAGATTCATTGCATAAGGATCTCCTCCAATCAGAAAATCTAAAAAAGGAGAAGTGAATTTTTTAGTGGCATAGGTGCCAAAATAGTGGCAAATACGCTTTATAACACATTTTTCAGTGAGCAGAGCATCTGCTACTGCAATGGCAAAAAGAGTCTCATCTGAAAATGTAGCGTCTGGATTTAAAAGATTTTCATCCCCTATTTCATACGGACGGTGTGCATAGGAAGAACCCAATAAATCTCCAGCTATGCAACCCAATAAAATGTTTTTTCTAAAGTGCATCATTATTTTTTTTATCATAAATGCTTAAGCATCAAATGTGCCTCTCTTAGTTTTTGCAAGGTTGCAGACAGCCGGAAGATTTCCTGTCCCAGCCTTCATGAAAATACCTCTAAAATATTTTGCATTATCCCCGAAGAGTTTTATATTTGCACCACTGAAAAACGGAATGTCTGTTTTTAAGAGAAATGGCAGAGTGGTCGATTGCGGCCTCGTCATGAAAGACAAGCTTAACCGGTAACAGAACCGGGAGACCGAATTATATAAAGGAGAAATGGCAGAGTGGTCGATTGCGGCAGTCTTGAAAACTGTTGACTGTAACA
>JADMKO010000013.1 GCA_015478785.1 Chryseobacterium sp.
GACACAACCGTCAGAGGCTTATGTTTTTCAAATTTTAATGCTGGTCGTGAACTGGATTGGATATATTTTACTGATTGCCGGAACATTTTATGCCAAGAAAATAAATACGGCGTATGAAATTTGAAGGAATGGAATTGCTGATGGTTTTTTCTACCATCATTATTTTAACCATGGTGGTCATCATGGCATTGCTTTATTCTACATTTCTTAGAAAAAGAACCGATCTGTTGCTGAAAGAAAGGGAAAAGGAGCTGAAATTTGAACAGGAACTTGCCTTGTCACAGGTGGAAATTAAAGAACAGACGCTCAGTTATATCGGGAGGGAACTTCATGATGATCTTGGACAGAAACTTTCTGTAGCCAAAATGATGAATAATAAATTCTTCACTGCGGAACAACCACAAAGTACAGATATCGCCAAAGAAATGAACCTTCTGATTGGAGAATGCATCAATGATATTCGCAATCTTTCCAAAATGTTTATTACGGATCAGGTTGCGCATTTCGGATTGCTGGATTCCCTAGAAAGGGAAGTGATGAGAATAAAAAAATTAGGTTTTGTAAAAGTGGAGCTACAGACCAATGTTTGTTGTGTTGAAATGGATTCCAAACATGCCGTAATCCTGTTCCGTATTTTGCAGGAATGCCTTAATAATGCTTTAAAACATTCGAAAGCTAAAAGGATCAGCATTTCCGTGAATAGCAGCCCAGAAATTTTGTATATTGCCATTAAAGATGACGGTATTGGAATGGTGCAGAAACTCGAATACGACGGTGTTGGAATACGAAGTATGAAGAAAAGGGCAGAAATGATCAATGCAGATTTTAAAATCCTTTCTGAAAAAAATAATGGTACTGAAATAATAATACAATATACTGCAAAAAGAGCCTGATGAAGAAAATAAAAATTGCGATTGTAGATGATCATCAGCTGGTTTCAAAAGCTATTGAGGAAATGTTGACGAACCAGCCGCAGTTTTCAGTAGTGTGCAATTGCGGAAACGGTGATGAGTTTTTGGAACAAATGGAAATAAGCACTTTCCGACCCGATGTGGTTCTGATGGATATTAATATGCCTTTTCGGAATGGTATTGAAACAACAAAAGCAGCAACAGAAAAATATCCCGGAATCAAAATATTGGCACTAAGCGTAGACGACAGTGAACATACTATTATCAAAATGATCAAAGCAGGAGCTGTAGGGTATCTGCTGAAAGATATGTCACCGGAAATTTTGTTTAAAGCCATTGAAGAAGTTCATACATCAGGGACTTTCGATCCGGATTTTCTACACCAGAACCTCGCAAAAGCCAAAATGGAAGAAGATACGATTCAGGCTATTCTTGCCGATTTAAAAGACAAAGAAATACAACTCCTCAAACTATGCTGTACCGAATTGACCTATAAAGAAATCGCTGATAGGATGCTCGTAAGTCCAAAAACTGTTGACGGGTATCGGGATTCACTTTTTATCAAACTGGGCGTAAAAAGCAGAATAGGAATCGCCATGTTCGCACTGAAGAATCAGATGGTATAAATCTTACGCGAGAAGTTTATTTTTCAATCTTTTCATTCCTTCCGATGCGCCACATTGAAAACAGTTTTCCGAACGCGTAAAATCATTGGGAAGATGCGGATCAATAATGAAAATTTCACAATGATCCGGGGTTGAGTGAATAAGTCCGGCCGCTGGATACACCTGCATAGAAGTTCCGATAACCAGAAAAATATCTGCTTCTTCAACAAGATCTGCAGCTTCTTCCATAGCGGGAACCATTTCGCCGAACCACACAATATGAGGACGAAGTTGGCTGCCGTTTTCATGAAGATCTCCTAAATTCAGGTCCTTTTCCCAAGGAATTACTTCGTCAGAATCTATCGGCCTGGCTTTCAGAAGTTCGCCATGAAGGTGAAGGACCTTCCGTGAACCTGCTCTTTCATGCAAATCAT
Source organism: Chryseobacterium sp. (assembly GCA_015478785.1). Taxonomy (GTDB): domain Bacteria; phylum Bacteroidota; class Bacteroidia; order Flavobacteriales; family Weeksellaceae; genus Chryseobacterium_A. The sequence goes on from JADMKO010000013.1 coordinate 1,951, forward strand.
CCACATTTTGGGTAATAATATGAACATCAAAAAACTCCTGAAGTTCTGCGAGAATAAGATGCGCTTCGTTAGGATGGACTTCCTTCAATTGTCTTCTCCGCGCATTATAAAAATCTAAAACCAACTTTGGATTTTTTCGAAAACCTTCGGGGCTCGCCACTTCTTCTACTTTATGATTTTCCCAAAGGCCATTACTGTCTCTGAACGTTTTAATGCCACTTTCTGCAGAAATTCCCGCTCCTGAAAGTACCACAAGCTTTTTCCTGTCCATATTATTCTGATAATTTCTTCAAAGTTAAGGCGTTTTTAATTCCCGAAATTCTAAAAGTATTATTAAAGAAAATGAAAGATGTTCCTTTAAAAGAGTTGATTTTTTCCGAAAGCTTTTCTAATTCACTGTCACTGTATTCTGATTTGAACATTTCCGGAACGCCGTGAAGTCGGTAATATAAAAACTTTTCATGATTTATGATGACCTCATCGGGAATCTCTTTCGGAATCGAAACGCCTGAAAAAACCACTCCTTCGTTTTTCATTTGAAGATATACTTCATTGTTCCACCAGCTTATGTGTCGGAATTCCACAACGTTTAAATAATTCGGATCCACGCTCTCTAAAACTTTCTGCATATTTTCCTCAGTATATTGAAACGACGGCGGAAGCTGAAAGAGAAAACCACCCAGTTTTTCTTCCAGACCTTGTGCAATATGATGGCAAAAGTCTGCGGTTTCTTGCGCAGTAGCGTTCAGTCTTTTGATGTGCGTTACCGTCTTTGGAATTTTAATAAAGAACTTAAAATCATTTCCAGTGGAACGCCGCCAGTTTTCGAGAGTTTTCTGCGTTGGCCGTCGGTAGAATGTAGAATTAATTTCGACCGCATTCAGTTTTTCAGCGTAGAAATTCAGATATTCTTTAGACGGAAGGTCTTCAGGATAAAAATAACCTTTCCAGCTTCTTTCCGAAAATCCCGAACATCCGACAAATACTTTCTCACTGCTCATTTTTTCTTTACTGTTTCAGGTTTTCATCCAGTGATGCACTGTTCAGCCTAAGAGAATTCAGAATCACCGAAACAGAACTGAAACTCATCGCAGCCGCAGCAATCATCGGGCTCATCAGAATTCCGAAAATAGGATAGAGGAGTCCTGCGGCAACAGGAATTCCCAGAATGTTATAAATAAAAGCGAAGAAAAGGTTTTGTTTGATATTTTTAAGCAGTTTTTCGCTCAGAATCCTGGATTTGGCCACGCCCAAAATATCGCCTTTCACCAGAGTTATTTCAGCGCTTTCTATGGCGATATCGCTTCCGGTTCCCATCGCAATTCCGACCTCGGACTGTGCCAATGCCGGTGCATCATTGATACCATCACCCGTCATCGCGACGATTTTCCCTTCTTTCTGTAGCTTTTTCACGGCTTCCATTTTATCCTGAGGCAAACATTGGGCTTCAAACTTATCAATTCCCAATTCCTGGGCAACGGCTTCTGCGGTATGTTCATTATCACCCGTCATCATGATGATTTCAATACCATCTTTCTGAAGATATTCGATGGCTCGTTTTGAACTGGATTTTATCTTGTCTGAAAAAGCAAGAAATCCCAGAACAACATTGCCCTCAGACAAATAAGAAACAGTTTTGGCGGCACTTTGCTTTTCAGTTGCTGCATTTTTTAACGATTCTGGAACCTGAATAGTAAACTGATGAAGAAGTGCTTCATTTCCGAGAAGAACGCTTTGATTGTTGATGACTGCTTTTACTCCTTTTCCTGAAATATTTTCAAAATCGGATGCTTTATCAAAGGTCATTCCTGATTTTTTAAATTCCTGTAAAACAGCACTGGATAAAGGATGTTCAGAACTCTGATTGAGTGATGCGGCAAGTTTCAGGATTTTATTTCTATCGCTATTGTCATGACTTACTATTTCCTCCAGGCTGGGTTTTCCTTCCGTAAGCGTTCCTGTTTTGTCAGTAATCAGCACGTCTACTTTGTGCATCAACTCTAAGGCTTCGGCATTTTTAATCAGAATTCCGTTTTTTGCTCCTTTTCCGATTCCGACCATCAAACTCATTGGAGTTGCCAGTCCTAATGCGCATGGACAGGCGACAATCAATACGGCCACAGCATTGACTAACGCCAGTATCATTCGGTTTTCGCCACCGAAAATCCACCAGATAATAAAAGTCAGAACAGCGACCACAATCACAGCAGGAACAAATATTCTGGAAACTTTATCCGCTAAATTCTGAATAGGAGCACGGCTTCGGCTTGCGGTGTTTACCATTTCAATGATTTTGGAAAGCAACGTTTCGTTACCCACTTTCTCAGCAATCATCAGAAAAGTTCCGTTTCCGTTGATGGTTCCTGACGTTATTTTATCATCGAATTCTTTCTCCACCGGAATCGGTTCGCCTGTAATCATGCTTTCATCCACAGCAGAAGTTCCCTCAGTAATTTTACCGTCTACCGGAATTTTTTCTCCAGGTTTTACCCTCAGAATATCTCCGATTTTCACTTCCGAAAGCGGAACTTTTTTTTCTTCTCCGTTAATGATAAGATTGGCTTCATCGGGTGATAAGTTCATCAGTTCTTCAATGGCTTTTCCGGTTCTCTGATGCGCTTTCGCTTCCATGAACTGTCCCAAAATAACCAAAGTAAGGATGACACAAACCGCTTCAAAATACAATGGGAGCTGATCTTCCTGCATCATTTCTGCAGGAAATATTCCAGGGAAAAACAGCGCCATGATACTGAAAATAAAGGCTGCACCTACTCCTAATGCGATAAGGGAGAACATATTCAGATTCCATCTCATAAATGAGCGGTAACCGCGAACCATTAAAAACCAGCCTGCGTAAAACAATACGGGAAGCGTCAACACCAACTCAATAATTCCCTGAGTATGATGAGAAAATGGAAAATTAATGAACATTCCGCCCATCGACAGAATAAATACAGGAATGGTGAATGCTGTGGCTGTCCAGAATTTTCTGGAGAGAATCGTTACAGTATCATCTTCAGAAGACTCCCCCGGTTTTCCGGGAATTTTCACCAAATCCATACCGCAAACAGGACAGCCAACATTGCTGTCGTACACCTTATCGCCTTCGCAAAGCATTGGACAATAATATTTGCCGGCATTTTCAGCCATAAAGTTTTTAGAAAATCCGGGTGTTTCTGCGGTTGTATGATGATGATGTTGGTTCTCTTTGCTTCCAGCCAGAAGTTCTTCGGTAATTTCCTCCAAATCCATGTGACAGACTGGACAACCTGTATCACTGTCGTACACCTTATCGCCTTCGCAAAACATAGGACAATAAAATTTACCCAATTCATGCTGAAAACTTTCAGGAAGATTGATTTTGGAATACGCTTGTGTTTTATTTCGGTATTCTTCTTTTTCCTCGATCGGAACCAAATACATTTTGCAAACCGGACAGCGTTCGCCTTGCTGAAAATAGACTTTTTCGCCCTCGCATTCCATAGGACAATAATAGACCGAACTTGGCGAAACCCTTTCCTGAGGCGGAATAACGGCTGGTTTCTCTTCCGAATCCATTTCCTGAAGCTGATAATTTCCTGCAGATTGAAGCGCAGTGTTCAGTTCGTCCAGCGTCATTTGATTCTCAGAGGTAATATCAACATAATCTTTTTCAAGTTTCGCGGTAACGCCGCGAAGCGCATTCAGAGTTTTCAACACTTTTTCCTCGCAACCTGTACAGGTCATCCCTGTTATTTTATATCGTTGGTTCATATTTACATTTTTATCCAGCGAATTTCCTGAAATTCAACCGTAATGAATTATAAATATAGGAAAAGAGTTATACTATTCAGAAAGCGTCCAGAGATTTCCGGTTTTTGACTTTCATTTTCTTGAAAAGCGTAGGGGTAAATCCTGTGATGTTTCGGAATTGTGCTGATAAATGCTGAACACTTTTGTATCCCAACATTGCTGCAATTTCCTTTAACGAATATTCCTGATAGAAAAGCAGTTCTTTCACTTTTTCAATTTTTTGGAAAATAAAATAATGTTCCAATGTCATGCCTTGATGTCGCGAAAACAACTTCGAAATAGCACTGTATTCGCGGTGAAGTTCAGTACTTAAAAATTCTGACAACAGAAAATCTTCAGAAATATCGAGAGTCGATGCTTTATTGACGATCAATACCTTAATGTTTTCAATCAGCTTTTGGGACTGATCTTCCAGAATTTCAAAACCCATGGCGTTCAGTTTCGTGGCCAGGTTTTTCAGTTCTATTTCCGAAAGTTCCTTATCTGTTTCCACTTCGCCCAAGTGTATTTCATTGACTTTAATTTCGGACTGCGCCAGAAGTGTTTGTACCGCCATTATACAGCGGCTGCACACCATATTTTTGATGTATATTTTCACGACTTGTTTTTCAGCCTGTTTTCAATAAATTCAATTTGGGTTTTGCCGTGTCTTGTAGGCTTTCCCGCTTCGTCTACTCCAACGAACACTATTTTTTCAATGGTAATGATGGTTTGTCGGGTCATCATGTTTCGTACTTCGCAATATAATGTAATTGAGGTGTTGCCGAAATCTACCGCTTCAATCCCGATTTCGATAATATCGCCCTGTTTTGCTGAACTCACAAAATTAATTTCGGAAATAAATTTGGTAACGCACCTTGGTGTTTCCAGCTGAACAATGGCGTACAAAGCTGCTTCTTCATCGATCCATTGCAAAAGCCGGCCTCCGAAAAGCGTGTGGTTGGGATTCAGATCTTCAGGTTTGATCCATTTTCTGGTGTGATAATTCATATCAAATGTTTTTTGTAAAGTAGTCTGAAAATTAAAAAAATTAACTGAAACAACCCATTGGCAGATTAAGTCGGTTTTTATCCCTTCTGTTTCTTGCCTTTCTTCTTTTTCTTGCCTTTCTTCTTTTTCTTTTTATCAGAAATTGGGTTCAGAATTATGTCAGCAATAGGATGGAGCGGTATTTCTTCTTCTATTGGTTTAAGCTCTATTTTCAGATCAAAAAATGTTAGCAGATCCTGTTGGGTAATCATTTTTTCATCCAATAAAAACTGAAGAATTTCTGTTCCGGAATTTTTATAAAATTTCCCGAACAGTTCTTTCATCATAAATTTCTTATAAACATCAGCTGTAACAGAAACGGTGTATCGGTTAATCCGGCCTTCTTTTTCGGCAGATAAATAGCCTTTTTCCAGAAGAATTTTCAAATAAGTGGAAACGGTATTCTGATGAGGTTTAGGATCCGGGTGTTGCTCCATAACATCTTTCATATAAAAGGTGTGCAGATTCCAGAGAACCATCATCAGTTGTTCTTCAGCATGGGTAAGAGAATTGATTTTCATAAGTTTTTATCCATTCAGCACGTTGTGGGTATAAAGATAGGCAAAAGACATGATGAGAGCCAGCAGGAAACCAACAAATACTTCGGGCGGAGTGTGTCTTTTTAAAATAACTCTGGTGATTCCGACTATGATGGCAATGCCCAACCACATCCATCCGAGAATCCTATTTTCTGCGAAGAAAAGTGCGGCGGCAAATACGTTCAGTGCAGTATGCATTGAGGTTTTAATGAGAAAATTACTGAAATGCATCATCATGATCAAAAGAAATAAGAAAAGCATGGTGTAATCTATCTGCTTATCAATCAAAAAATTAAACACGAGATAACACAGAATCAAAACGATAATAACAGTATAAAGGCTTTTCCGCTGAATCCTGTTGGATACGTCCATATTGCTGTAGTTTCCTTTCCTTACATTCCACACAATCCATGAAATCACAGGAATAATAAGGATCAACAAAAT
>JADMKO010000014.1 GCA_015478785.1 Chryseobacterium sp.
TCCTCATAGTGGGCATTCTGTTAACTTTAGGGTTATTCTGGGGATACAGCGAATACAGTAAATATTACGGAAATAATGTTGAAAAGGAAGGTTATTTCCACATTCCTACCGGTGCTTCTTTCCAGCAAATTCTCGATTCTGTGGCGCCTTATGTGAAGAATAAGGAAGCTTTTGAGGAAGTGGCAAAAGATAAAAACATGAACCGCATTTTCCATCCCGGAAGATACCAGATCAAAGAAGGGAGTAACAATACCGATTTGGTGAACATGATAAAAGCAGGAAATCAGTCGGAACATGTTTTTAGAATCGGGGATTTTGGCGATGTGTACCAAATGATTGGCCGCGTGTCAAGAAAAACTGAAATTGATTCTGCGAAATTCATCTCGGAACTCAATAAAATTGCACAGGAAAAAGGATATAAGAATGCGGAAGATCTCAAGAAATATTTTTTTATTGATACCTATCATTTTTTCTGGACGGTAAAACCCTCGGAGTTTTTCACAAGATTTGAGGATCAATATGAGAAATTCTGGACTCCGGAACGTCTTACCAAAGAAAAAAGCAGCGGACTTTCACGCGACGAAATTTATGCACTGGCTTCTATTGTTTACAAAGAAAGTGGTGGAAAACCTGATGAACAGAGGACAATCGCCGGATTGTACCTGAACCGTGTGCGTAAAGGAATGAAACTTCAAAGTGACCCGACGGTCATTTATGCCATCAATCAGGACAGTGAATTTAATCAGAATATTAAACGGGTTCTGTATAAACATCTGCTTCATCCTTCCCCGTATAATACGTATGCAAACGCAGGAATTCCGCCAGGACCGATCTGTATTGTGGATAAAAATTCAGTGGACGCTGTTCTGAATCCAGAGCAACATTCTTATATCTTTATGGCTGCAGATCCCGACAAACCCGGTCTTCACCGCTTTACTGCCAGCGATACGGAACATGCTGCCAATGCAAAAGATTATCAGGAATGGCTGAATTCAAAAAACATTCGTTAATATTTTTAATAAACTTTTAACACTTTTAAGTTTAACAAAACGCATTTCTCAGCGTCTAATACGATAGCGTTCTGAAGTTTTATGCTTCCTTTTTTGAAAATCCTTAATAAATAAATGAGGCAAAAGTTTACCCTTTTGTAATTAATAAATAAAAGAAAAAATGATTCAAACTGAAATCACCCGAATTCTTACGAGAAAATCTCTCGGGCTTACTTTCGTACTTTCAGCAGCCGCCATGGCATTTGCTCAACAGAAAATCAATGTTTCCGGCAGTATTGTGGATCAGCAAAACAATCCTGTTCCCTATGCTTCTGTCAGTTTTTCCAACAAAGCCAACGCTGCTTTCAACGATGCTGCGCTTACGGATGAAAGCGGATTTTACACACTGGAACTGGTGCCGGGGAATTATGATGTTACTGTGGAAGCGATTGATTTCAAAAGAAGAACTGCGAACAAGCAGATTTCCACAGCAGGAAATATAGGCAACATCAGTGTGGAAGCGGAAAGTTCCACCACGCTCACTCCTACTCAGAATATTGAAGGGGTGGTGATTTCTGCGCCTGCATCCCGCCCTTATCGCGTAGAACTGGATAAAAAAGTGTACGATCCGTCTCAGGATATCATCAGCAAAGGCGGAAATTTACAGGATGTTCTCAGCAATGTTCCGTCCGTATCGGTGGAAACTGATGGTACCGTATCCATGCGAGGAAATACGAATGTGCGGTTTTTAATTAATGGAAAACCTTCTTCCATGCTGGGAATTGATGATGGAGCCAATGCAATGCAGTCCATTCCTGCAGATCAGATTGAAAGAATTGAAGTTATCACGAATCCTTCCTCCAAATTTGAAGCTTCCGGAACGGCAGGTATTCTGAATATTATTTTGAAAAAAAGCAGAGTAATGGGCTTTAACGGAAGTGTTACCGGCTCAGTTGGCTATCTTCCAAGTACCAACCTGAATACGAACCTGAGCTGGAGACGCGGCAATTGGATTTGGTTTCTGAACGGCGGCGGCGGATATAATGAACGAAAAGGTACCGGAAATTCTACCACTCGCTATTTTGGAGCTTCAAATACAGTAACAGGAGTTGAAAAACAGGAAAATGTTAATGAATCCGAAAACAGTTTTTATAATGCTAATGCAGGATTTAATGTAAATCTTACGGATCGAACAACGTTCAATTTGTCCGGGATGATCCGAAAGTCTGACAATATCAGCACGGGAACTGTTGACTATCTTGATATGGATGGCAATTACAATTTACTTTCATCTACTAACAGATTAAGCAGAGGAACTGGTGACAATTTCTCATGGCAGGGAGATATCGGTCTTGATCACAAATTCAATGATGAGGGGCATAACCTGTCCGGATCCTTAAGCTATCAGGAAAGTGATAATACAAGCGGATCCGATGTCATTGAAAAAGAAAATAATTTGTTCAAGCTTCAGAATATAATTGATCAAAATACCATTAACAAAACAATTATCGGAAAACTGGACTATGAACTTCCGGTTGGCGAAATATCAAAAATAGAGGCGGGATATCGTATCGACAGAAATAGAAATGATTACCAATATCAGGTACAAGAATCTCCGGACCAAATCAATTTTGCGATACTTCCTGATTTCACAAGTAATACACAATATAATGAAACCATCAATGCTGCATACGCACAATTCAAATCTAAAGTTGACAGATTAGGTTATCAACTAGGATTGAGAACAGAAATGTCCGATATCAATGTAGTTTTCAATGATTTAGCGGGAGTTACGTCCAATATTAATAAGAATTATACAGGACTTTTCCCAAGCGTTTTCCTTAGTTACGATTTAGGGGAAGATACCAACAATCAGTTTTTGCTCAATTATTCACGCAGAATTAGTCGTCCAAGATCGTGGTTTTTGGTTCCATTTTCTTCCTATAATGATAACAGAAATAAGTTCGTGGGAAATCCTGATTTAGATCCGCAATATATCAACTCTTTCGAATTGGGATATGCATATCAGAAAAGAAAGTTTACGATAAATCCGACACTGTATTACCGTCAGACAGAAGATGAAATCAGAATGATTGTTTTGAAAGACGGGCCTGGTTCCACAACTTTTATCACGCGTCCATTTAATGTAGGGAAAGAATATCAATACGGTCTCGATGTGAATACCAATGCTGATCTTCTCCCGTGGTGGAAAATTATGGGAAGTATAGATCTTTATGGATATACTTCTGAAGGTTCTTTTTATGATCCTGCTTTGATGACTGAAGCGCGGGATTTTGGAGGAAGCGGATTTTCAACACGGGTGAGGCTTACCAACACTTTCCGTATCGATAAAAATACGAACTTCCAATTGCAGGGATTTTTCCGTGGCGGAGAAAAAACAGCAGCCAGCGAAGTAAAACCAATGTATTCCCTTAATTTCGGAGCCAACAGAACCATTTGGGACGGCAACGGAACTATTGCCTTCAGTGTTCAGGATATTTTTGGAACAAGAGGACGGGATTATGTGAGTTATGGAGACGGTTTCGAAAGAGAACAATTCATGCAATGGATGCCACGAACTTTCTCTCTAAGTCTTACTTACCGTTTCAAACAGGGTGATAAAGTAGAACAGCCAAGAAGAAAACGCGACACTAACCTCGAAGGTGGCGACGATGAAATGCCGCCAATGTAACAGCAAATGTTAGCAGATAAAAAAATCATGTTGGAAATTCCCAACATGATTTTTTTTGGCTGTGATCCGAAGAATGTTGAATTCATTCTCGTTAAAATCTTTTCTTAAAAGACATTGCCAAAGTTTTAAACTTTGGCAATGATGATTTAGTTGAAGAAGGTTACATAGTATATTAGTTCTTCACAGAATACACCGATTTTCCTTCTTTAATCGTTTCCAAAACAACAATATCTTTCAGTGATTCAGGATTTATTTTGAGTGGATTTTTATCCAGAATTACAAAATCAGCCAGTTTATCTTTCTTGATGGTTCCTTTTGAATTCTCTTCAAAATATTGGTAAGCAGCCCATTCTGTAAGGGATTTTAGTGCATGATAAGGACTTATTCTTTCATCCGCTCCGATAACTTTACCGGATCTGCTGATTCTGTTCACCACAGAGTACAAAATCATGGTACTGCTCGGCAATGCAACCGGAGCATCATGGTGCTGAGTAAAGATCATTCCTTTGTTCAAAGCTGATTGTGCCGGAGAAATTTTGTCAGCTCTTTCTTTTCCTAAAGTTTCATCGGTATGCCAATCGCCCCAATAGTACGTGTGCATTCCGAAGAAAGAAGGAATGATTCCTAATTCTTTATAGCTGTCCAACTGATCCATTCTCGCAGTCTGGGAATGAATACCCACCGTTCTTCTGTTCTCATTTCCGTGTTTTTTTCCGGCAGCATCTGCAGCGGCAATCAGTTCATCAATGGCAGCATCACCGTTGCAGTGAGCCAAAATTTGCCAGTTGTTGCTGTAAGCAGCGTCTACAAGGGCAATCGCATCATCTTCTTTTGGAAATGCAGGATATCCTTTATAGGTGTTGGGTTGTCCCGGTGGCGGAACTACATAAGGTTCTGTAAGCCATGCCGTTTTCCCCTGAGGCGAACCGTCTAAAGAAATTTTCACTCCTGCGATCCTGAATTTATTTTTGTAATCTTTGCTCACGCCGTGCTTCTTCATGTATTCCATCTGCGTTTGGATATCCGGATACACCGCAATATCTATTGGCAATTTTCCCTCATCAGCCAGTTTTGACCAGGTATTGGATGCATCAACTGTCGCTCTACCCTCTTGTGCTGTAGTGAATCCAAAACGAACATAGGCGTTCAAACCGGCCAGTGCAATTTTTTCGTTCGCATCTGCATCCAAAACAGCCAACATTTTGAATAAAGGAATGAAGGCCGCCATTTCTTCCAATACACCGCTGGGTTTCGTAGTTCCGGGGAGTCTTCGGATAAGTCCGCCGGCAGGATCCGGAGTGTTTTCATTAATATCAGACAATTCGAGTGCTTTGTGATTCATTACAGCCAAATGTCCTGACTGGTGAATAATAATGACCGGAACCGTTGTAGAAACCTTGTCCAGATCTGCTGCTGTAGGAGGAAGTTTTTCCTTTAACTGCGCATCATCATATCCAAATCCTATAATCCATCCGTATTTTCCGATCGCTTTCTGGTTTTTTCCTTTCCATTCGTTCAGCAACCTGACAATATCGTCAATGCTGTTACCGTTTCCGTCCGGAGCCGGAAGAAGATTTGCAGAAACAGCCTGAAATCCGGCATTCCAGATATGGCCGTGAGCATCTATAAATCCTGGCAACAAGGTTTTGTTTTGCAGGTCATTCATCGTTGTCTCTGAACCTTTATATTGGTTCACTTCCTGTAAACTTCCTGCGAAAAGAATTTTTCCGTCTTTCACGGCCACAGCTTCTACATACTGTGGTTCGTCGCCTTCCATGGTCAGGATGTCTCCGTTGTAATAAATGCTGTCAACAGAAACAGATTCTTTTGTTTTACAATTGCTTAGCAATGCTAAGCTTAAAAAAAGAAACAGAGTTTTCTTCATAATTATTAATTAATAAGGTTATAATTTTATTTTTAAAAAAAGTTTTAGGAAATTGGCAGAGAAGTGATGAAAAAGGAAACGAAACAGTTCTTTTTAGTCACCACTGAATCGCTTTATTCCAGTATTACAAATGTAAACTTTTTGAGCAAAATACAGGGTTGTACATTTCTTTTTTTTGAAAAAAAGCTGACCATAAATTGAAATAAATTACTACTACACTGATTTGTTCTTTTATTCTTTCTTATTATATCAGCTGAAATGATAATCATTCAATCTTTATAACGTCTCCTCGATGGTTGGCTCAATAAGATTTTTGGAATTAATTGGGGCACTATTATTCCACAAAAAAGCCAGAACTTTTTGGTTCTGACTTTATATAAAATTTTGATTTTTGTCTATCTTGCAATATTCACGGCACGGGTTTCACGGATGACCGTTACTTTCACTTGTCCGGGATAGGTAAGTTCATTTTGTATTTTTTCGGAAATATCGTAGGAAAGCTGGTGCGATTGTTCATCAGTCACTTTTCCGCTTTCTACCATCACGCGCAGTTCACGCCCGGCCTGAATAGCATAAGCACTCGAAACGCCATCGAAACTCATGGCAGTGGATTCAAGATCCTTCAGCCTTTGAATATAAGATTCCAAAACCTGACGCCTTGCTCCCGGCCTTGCTCCGGAAATACCATCTGCAACTTGAATCAGCGGTGATAATAAAGAAGTCATTTCCACTTCGTCATGGTGCGCACCAATCGCGTTGACTACTTCTGCATTTTCTCCATATTTTTCTGCCCACTGCATTCCCAAAAGTGCGTGTGGAAGTTCGGATTCCTGTTCCGGCACTTTTCCAATATCATGCAAAAGCCCTGCTCTCTTGGCGAGTTTCACATTCAGTCCCAGTTCTGCAGCCATCGTTGCAGCGATATTGGCTACTTCGCGGGAGTGCTGCAACAGGTTTTGTCCATAAGAGGAACGGTATTTCATTCTTCCTATAATCTTCACCAGTTCGGGATGTAACCCGTGAACTCCGAGGTCTATAATCGTTCTTTTCCCGACTTCTATAATTTCTTCTTCGATTTGTTTTCTGGTTTTTTCCACCACCTCTTCTATTCTTGCAGGGTGAATTCTTCCATCTGTCACCAATCTGTGGAGTGAAAGCCTTGCGACTTCCCTTCTCACCGGATCGAAACAGGAAAGCAAAATAGCTTCCGGAGTATCATCCACAATAATTTCAACGCCTGTTGCGGCTTCCAAAGCACGGATATTCCGTCCTTCTCTTCCGATAATTCTTCCTTTTATTTCATCCGATTCGATATTGAAAACAGAAACAGAATTCTCAATTGCTTGCTCTGTACCGATTCTTTGGATGGTTTGAATTACTATTTTTCTGGCTTCGCTTTTCGCATTCAGTTGAGCCTCTTCCATGATTTCCTGCACGTGTGCCTGCGCTCTGGTTTTGGCTTCTGCTTTCATGGCTTCTACCAGTTCGGCTTTGGCTTCTTCGGCAGAGTAATGTGACAGTTTTTCGAGGATTTCCACTTTCTGCGTCGTGATGGTTTCCAGTTCTTCCTGTTTTCTTTCCAGAATCTCGTGCTTTTTGGCATAATCAGCAATTTGTCTGTCCAGATCTTTTTCAAGCTTTCCGGTTTTGCTCAATTCATCATTCAGCTTTTGTTCCTTGTCGCGGATCCGTTTTTCAACTTCCTGCATTTTCTTTTCCCGATTCTGAATTTCGGCATCGTGCTGCGATTTCAGCTCCAAAAATTTTACTTTGGCTTGACCTTCTTTTTCTTTTCTTACGGATTCTGCTTTTACGTTGGAGTTTTCTATGATATTCTCAGCGTTTTTTCTGGCATCTTCTATAATAAATTTAGCTTTTGTATTGAGGCTGCTTCTGGAAAATAACAGTCCTAGGAGAATTCCTGCTGCCAAGGCTACAAAGCCGATAATAATAGCGGTAAGTGTCATATATATTAAGTTTTATTTCGAATGTTTGATATTAAGCTTTATGAGATCACGCGATCGTTCCTATTTATTCATAAAAAAACCCACAACAGTTCAGGTGATAAGAGTAAACTCCTAATCAACACGATTTGAACTGATTTCCTTTGTCTGTAATCCGCGAAATGCGGCACGCCATTCAAAGGACATTTGTTCGGTAATTGTTTAGCGTTGAGTTTACC
>JADMKO010000015.1 GCA_015478785.1 Chryseobacterium sp.
CCATTTTCATGAGCAGAACTCGACAGTAACAAGACCAAACTGCTGATAGGCAAATTCGCAGATCAGCAAATTCGCAAATCCCGCTCCCTCTAAACAACTAACCGATTAATCAATTAACCAGCAATCTGCAAATCCACTCCTTCTAAACAATTAATGAGATGGGTTACCTTTTATGATCAAAAAAAGACCACAGCAGCCGAATTTCATTATACTCAAAATCAGCAGGAAGCTGTTTTTTCCAGTCGGTTAAATTCTCGAATCTTTCCTTTTGAAAAAGCTGTTCAAACACTTCTATTTTCTCTTTTGGCAAAATTCTTAAAAGATCTTCCTTATTCAGAATCCCGGTTTCGGCAAATTTCGAAAGATGCCCCATAATGGTAGCCGGCAACACGCCGCGCTCTTTGGCGATTTCAGATATGGAACCTCCTTTTTCAAAAAGCTGCCACGTGAGGATGTGCGCCGGTATTTTCGCTACCTTGGTGGTTACAGTTTTTATTTCTTTCTCCGTGTACAACGGGGTATCAAACAAGCGCAGCGTTTGTATATTTTGAAGATAATCCTGAACATCATCCAGAAAAACCCGCGCATCTTCATTGTACGCTTTCAATCCGGTAACGCCTTTGGTTTCAGCATAAAACTCCTTGAAAGGTTCAAAAATGTTCTCATGAACGGCCTTGAAAAAAAATGCTGCCGCGCCTTTGCATTTACTTTCTATCTCTGCCCATTCGGTCTTCGTGTCCAGAAAACTTTTCGTCATCGAAAGAAGAACCCTTGTGAATTTCTCATATACTCCCGACAGGTTTTGAACATCTTTGTTGATTTGAACATACAACTCCTTCGCCTTTTTATGATCCAGTTTTTTACTTTCGGAGGCAGATTTGTACCAATTTACCAGTTCGGGCAGCATCCACCGGCAATCGATGCGCTGCAGAATTTTCCCGATGCTGTAATCAAACTTCTCCGTATCCAGAATCTGCTCAATTTTGTCATTGGCCATCGTGGCATTCTGAAATCCGGAAACCCGGTGGTCATTAAAAATAATTTCCGGCGTAATCCTGGATTTTAAAACAATCCCTTCCAGGGTTCTGCAGCGGGAAAGCGCCACATACACCTGTCCGGAGGCAAAAGAATTTCCGGCATCGATAATCACCCGGTCAAAAGTAAGTCCCTGACTTTTATGAATGGTCACAGCCCAGGCAAGCCGAATAGGATACTGTTCAAAACTGCCCAGAACGTTTTCCTGTATGTTTTTATTCGAGTCCAGCGCATATACTTTCTGTTCCCAGATTTCTTTTTTCAGTTTATATTCCTCATCATCGCCTTCGATCTGCACATAAATTTCCTCTTCGTCCAGACGTACGACTTCTGCCAGTTTGCCGTTAAAATACCGCTTTTCGCTGGAAGCATCGTTGCGGATAAACATGATTTGAGTTCCTGCTTTCAACTCAAGGCTCACTTCATTGGGATATGAATTCTCTTTAAAATCACCAACAATTTTTGCGTCATAAAAATGAGAATTCCCCGGCAAAGCCCGGAGTTTTTTCTGATTAATAGCATCGGCAATCCGGTTATGGGAAGTCAGATAAATATACGCTTCCTCTTCAGGTTCAAAATCCGGATCGTAGCGTTCATTTAAAGCACCGAAATCAATGTCCTTGCTGTTTCCTTCGCGAATAGCATTCAGAATAGTTAGGAAATCCTCATCTTTCTGACGATAAACTTTTGTCAGTTCAATGGTCACCAGACTGACATCCTGCAAGGCTTTGGCACTGAAAAAAAAGGGCGATTCATAATATTGCTGAAGAAAATTCTCGTCCCGGACCACGGGAGGAAGCTGATACAGGTCGCCGATAAAAAGCATCTGTACTCCGCCAAATTTCTGTTGATTTCTGCGGATGTGCCGAAGCGAAAAATCCATCATATCCAGAACATCTGCCCGCAGCATCGACACCTCATCGATAATGATAATTTCCACCTCGCGCAACAGTTTTATTTTTTCTTTCCGGTATCTGAAATGCTGCATCAGATCGGCAATATTGTTCGCCAGGCTGCCGTCAATTCTCTCGGTTGTGGGGATGAAAGTGCGCAGCGGCAGCCCGAACATGGAATGAATGGTGACACCGCCTGCATTGATGGCCGCAATTCCCGTGGGAGCTACCACGATATATTTTTTCTGTGTTTCACTGACGAAACGGTTCAGAAAAGTCGTTTTTCCGGTACCTGCCTTTCCGGTAAGAAAAATACTGCGGCTGGTATGCTCTACCAACTCAAAAAGCGGCTCATTCATTTTGTAAAAATACTTAAAAAAACAACGGACTTATCATAAAGGCAGAATTTTTGCAGAAGGAAATTACTTCTATTTTTAACCAAATGTTTTTTTCATGAAAAAAGTTTTGTTGCTGATGATCGGCTTTTTGACACTCTCCTCTTGCAAAACCAAACAGGTGGATCCTGACAAGCTTCCCAAAGATATTGCACTAAAACCTGAGCGTGAGAATGGGAATCTGGAGCAGGAACTGGCTCTGGAAGCAGAACGTCTGCGAAGCCTTCTCACCACCATCGATTCATTGGCCAATTCCAGAAATTGTACCGATGCTGAGGAATGGCGCATTTCACCATTAGGCTCTAAACCTTGTGGCGGGCCCGCTTCCTACATGGCATATCATAAAGAAACCGAAGAAGAAATCATCCCCAAAATTCAGGAATTTACCAAACGACAGGCTGATTATAACCGGAAAAGAAATCTGTTTTCTGACTGTGCTATTGTGCCTCAACCTTCCGGATTGCGTTGTGAATCAGGAAAAGCGGTATTGATTAAAGACGGTTCGAGTTTGCAGACAGACTAACCCGGTTTTTCAGATTCCTGGTACCACGAAGAATATTTTACATAATTCTGCGCAATACGCTGCACTTCTCCTTCCAGAAGTTCAGAAGAAATATCCTTGATCTTTCTGGCGGGAATTCCTCCCCAGACTTCGCCGGATTTGATCCGCGTTCCCTGCGTCACTACTGCGCCGGCTCCTACAATGGAATTGCTTTCTACCACACAGTCGTCCATCACGATAGCGCCCATACCAATCAGAACATTGTCATGAAGCGTACATCCGTGTACAATGGCGTTGTGGCCGATAGAAACATTGTTTCCGATCTGCAACGGGTATTTCTCATAGGTGCAGTGCAGCATCGCATTATCCTGAACATTAACCCTGTCGCCCATTCTGATGAAATGCACATCGCCCCGGATCACCGCATTATACCAAATGCTACAGTGGTTTCCCATTACTACATCGCCGATGATCGTGGCCGTTTCTGCCAGAAAAGTGCCTTCTCCAATGCTGGGCATTTTACCCAAAAGTTCTTTTACGATTGCCATAATTTTTAAAATCTTAATCCGGATCCCATTTCATAATTCTGAAATAGAAAATATCTAACTCCATACCTTCGCCTTCTGATATCTTATCCGTATTTTTGCAGTTCAAATGTAATAAAAAATGAGACAAGTCACTATAGAACCTACCGCCAACGAAAAAGTAATGAAATTCGTTGCTGAATATACCCTGGTTCCGGGATCATTGGAATTCGACCGATCTTCGGATGTGGCAGATATTCCCTTGGCACAGGAACTTTTCAAATATCCTTTTGTAGATAAAATCTTCATCACCGCCAATTTTATCGCTGTAGCCAAGCAGGACAGCGTGGAATGGGAGCATATTGCCGAAAGCCTGAGAGAAGTCATTCAGGATCAGCTGCTGGAACATCCCAGAATCTATAAAGAGAAAAAGCGAGAACTGTTCCCGATTTACGCAGAAATGACCCCGAATCCTGCTGTGATGAAGTTTGTATCGCAGCGGTACATTGTTGAAGGATTTCTGGAAATAAAATCAAAAGATCAGGCGGCTCAGATTCCTTTGGCTCAGGCACTTTTCGATGCGTTTACCTTTGTGAAAGAAGTTTTCATTTCTGATAATTTTGTAGCGGTGACCAAGGATCATTCGGTAGAATGGCATGAGGTAATGGTTCTTGTAAGAAGTTTCATCGCAGACTTCCTTCAGGCTGGAAATAAGGTTTCCCTCATCGCTCCTCAGAAGCACGAAAGTCCGGTGGAGCAGCTCATCAACAGAGATTATACCGAAAACGAACAGAAAATTTCAGAGATTCTGACCGAATACGTGTCGCCGGCGGTAGAAAATGATGGGGGTAAAATTTCTCTTTTGGAATATAATGCAGAAACCAAAACCGCCAAAATGCTTCTTCAGGGCGCTTGTTCCGGTTGCCCAAGTTCCACTGCCACTTTGAAAGGAGGTATTGAAAACATCCTGAAACAGTTTCTCCCCGATATGGTAGAAAAAGTAGAAGCAGTGAACGGCTAATCCGCAGATCTAAAATTCAAAAAAACAAAGGCTTTGCAAACGAATAATACGGCTGAATTTCAGAAACCGAAAAAAGGAATTCTTTTGGTGAATCTAGGATCTCCAAAATCCACCAATGTAGAAGATGTGAAAGAATATCTGGATGAATTCCTGATGGACGAAAAAGTGATCGACTACCGCTGGATGTTCCGGGCATTGCTGATTCGTGGTATTATCCTCAGAAAAAGGCCGGCCAAATCCGCAGAAGCTTACCGTACCGTGTGGACGGATGAAGGGTCGCCACTCATCGTCATCACCGAGAAAATAAAAGAGAAACTTCAGAAAATAGTGGATGTTCCCGTCGAAATCGGAATGCGGTATGCCGAACCGTCCATCAAAACAGGAATCGAAAAACTGGTCGCACAGGGAGTGACAGAAATTGTGCTTTTTCCGCTGTATCCGCAATATGCCATGAGCACCACAGAAACTGTGGTAGAAAAAGCAGAGGAAGTGAGAAAAGAACATTTTCCGGGCATCAGAATCAATTACGTTCAGCCTTTCTACAACCGCGAAAACTATATCAGCTGCCTCGCAGAAAGCATCCGTGAAAAACTACCCGCGCAGTTTGATGCGCTGCAGTTCTCCTATCACGGAGTTCCGGAACGCCATATTTTCAAAACCGATCCTACCAATACCTGTAACCTGAACGACTGTTGCTCGCGCGACAACAATCCGAGTCATAAGTTCTGCTACCGCCACCAGTGTTACAAAACCACGGAACTGGTGCTGGAAAAACTGAACATTCCAAGAGAGAAAGCCATCGTGACTTTTCAGTCCCGTCTCGGAAATGACAAATGGATTGAACCGTACACCGATGAAACGTTGGAAAACCTTCCTGCAAAAGGCATTAAAAACCTCGCCATCGTTTGTCCGGCTTTCGTTTCCGACTGCTTGGAAACCCTGGAAGAAATCGCCATGGAAGGCAAAGAGGAATTCCTGCACGCCGGTGGAGAACAGTTTCATTACATCCCCTGCCTCAACGATGAAGATCTGTGGATTCAGGTGGTGAAAAACCTTTGTGAAGAAAAATTAAACGAGTTTTATCTGGTTTGACGGACAGATTTTCTTTACCCAGCCCAAAACGTGAGAAGGCTTCGTCAAGCTCAGCCTGACAGAGAGTGCTCCTCGGTAAGCAGAAAGTTCCAAAAACAGCTTCCTCTCAGGTTTGTGGTAAAATGTGTCGATTAAATCTCAGAGCTGAGAACCTCAATCTTGTCGGCAACAAGTTAATATCCCTACAAAAAAAATACCTGCTTTCTAAAACGAGACACTAATTAGACATACGTGTGGTTGACTTTCATTAAAACTAAAAATCCTAAAGTAAGTAACCGACTTAGGAAACGCAGACGTTAAGAAAATTGAATTTTAATTCGTTAAAAAACCTTGCTTAAACAAGGTTCAATACACCAAGCATCGTTGCGAGCAAGTTTTAGAATATTTAGAATTAAATTTCAATTTTTAGCCGAGTTTCCAAGTCTTGACTTTTTTGCTTACTTTTTGCGTCAAGGCAAAAAGTAAGGTATATTAAACCTCTGCTGCGCAATCTCCAATTTTAGCTATGAGCCTTCTTTTATAACGTAAATGGATTACCGTATGGTGACGGCGACAGTACGCACTTCCTCCCCTACCGTACCGGCGTCCTGAACTCTCCATACCCAATCAGGCCGTCATAATTTCTGCCGAAAGGACGGTAATACAGGAACGCCTGATACAGATTTTCGGTTTGCCAGAAGTTTCCGTTCACTTCACCCAGATTAACATTTCCAGCGGAATCTTTTGTGCCGATGATATAGTTGTAAAACCCCTGTTTCAGATAGATTCTGGCGATGTACTGTTTCCTGTCCTCATCATAATGCATTTGGCTTTCTGCGGTAGGCAAATATTGGTTAAAACCGCCTAAAATATACAGTTCGCGGTCTGTTTTTTCTGAATCCAGAATAAAATGAACCCAGGAATAATCCGCCTCCCGGTCTGCATTTCTTTCAATTCCGAGATCACTTCTTCTGAAGTAGAAAGCCCCGTTCACATCCGGCTGATACTGGTAATTGAGCGGAAAAGCCCAGACAGGATGAAGGTAGGTGTAGTTTTTATTGTCGATAATTTCACCGCCGGCCACCATATCAAATCCCTGAATGATATTTTTATTGTCGAAATAATAAAATTCATTGTTGCCCGGAAACGCCAGATCCAGTTGCTGAAAAAGCATCCTGCTTCCCAGCGTGGACGTCGGCCGCATATTATTGAGCGACAGGTTCCAGTTGTTGTTCTGCATCACGTTCAGCGATATCGAACTGGCATTGGAAATCAGACTTTGCTGCGTAGCTACAGCCTGCACTTCCACCCGTTGGTTCACCTCCGGATGCCGGGCATCAGCATGTCTGGAGATATTCACTCCCAATTGTACGCCGTCTTCCACCACACAGAATCTTCTGGTAAAAAGCGGCTGCTCCGGCCGGTCTTTATAAACGACAATCTCAAAATTCCCTGAAATTTTAGGCTGTATCTTCTCGTTCGGAAACGACAGGGTATAATGAGTATAAGGCTGCAAAGTATTAAACGAATACTGAAACTGATCCAGAAGCGCCGTCATGCTTCCCGTGGCATATTCGGTAAAAAACAATCCATCTTCCTGCCAGTTGCGGTCGTAATGCTTAATGGTATAACGGTAAATATCCGACCGGTTCGAGAGGTCGTCAAACCTCAGAATAAGCTGCTGCCCGAAACTGATCACCGGCGTCTGGTCGTTGGTCTGTGGATTATGCAGCTGGATACCTCTAATATCTTGCGCCGCAACTAACACACCGAAAAACAATAATAGAAAGGTTAGTCTTTTCATCCTCACGAAGATAGCTATTTTCAGGAGAATGAGAAATAAAATTTCCCTCGGAATCCGTATATTTGTTAAAAACCAGTCAATGCTCTCAATACAGTCTTTTACTTTCAACCCTTTTTCAGAAAACACCTATGTTGTGTACAACGAACACCGCAACGGATTTATCATCGATCCCGGAAATATGCAGGATTCGGAGACCCGTACCTTGGAACGTTTTATTTCGGACAACCAATTAAACATTCGGAATATTCTCCTCACCCATGCGC
>JADMKO010000016.1:0-2519 GCA_015478785.1 Chryseobacterium sp.
CAGCAAAATACTGCCGTTCAGAACACTCTCGTTGAGCAATCTGATCGGTTCGCCATTTTCAGTTTCACCAATAATGACGTTATATCCCACCATAACGGCAGCCAGTGTAGCTGCTGCAGAAGCAGAGGAAAGCCCGAACATCAGGTTGCCTTCATCGTCCGTCAGCCTGAAGGTTTTTTTAGTTGCCAGCGCCGCCAGATATTTGGTTCCGATTCCGAGAATCGTCATAATAAGTGCGACTTTTATGGTTTCAAAATCTTTGATAAAGGCATTAAAATCGATAATCATCCCGACGCTGATCAGGAAAAAAGGAATAAATATAGCGTTGCCCACAAAATCGATCCGGTTCATCAGTCCAGAAGTGTGAGGGATGAGCTTATTCAATGCCAATCCCGCAAGGAACGCCCCGATGATGGCTTCAATTCCGGCTAATTCTGCAAATAATGCTGCCAGATAAATCATCACCATCACAAAAATGAAATGGGAAACTTTATCGCTTACATTTTTAAAAAACCAACGCGCAATAATCGGAAATCCGAAAAGCACGACGCTTCCAAAAATTAAAATAGAAATTCCCAGACGTATCCAGAAAGTAGTGGTGACTTCTCCCTGTGCCATTCCTACACACACTGCCAAAACCAATAATGCCAGTACATCCGTAATCAGGGTTCCACCAACGGTAATATTCACTGCCCTGTTTTTGGAAATCCCTAATTTGCTGACCAATGGATAGGAAATAAGGGTGTGGGATGAAAATAAACTTGCAAAAAGCACCGCGACAACGACGGAATATCCTAAAATATAATATCCTGAAAGAATCCCAAAAAATATTGGGATAGAAAACGTAAACATACCAAATCCTAGGCTTTTCCATTTGTTTTTTTTGAATTCTGTCAGGTCTATTTCCAGGCCGGCAAGAAACATGATGAAAAGCAATCCTGTGGTTCCGATAACGACTACGCTGGAATCTCTGGGAAGAATATTAAACCCGTTAGGCCCGATGACCGCTCCAGCAATAATGAGCCCGATGAGATGAGGGACCTTTATTTTGTTGAGCAAAATAGGAGCGAAAAGAATAATCACGAGAATTACCAGAAACTTTAAAACCGGATCTTCCAGAGGAAACGAAAAATGTTTCGAGGCGCTTAAAATCGTCAGCATACAAAAAATTGGTTATCGTGAAAGTTCAATCGTGAATTTGGAGAGACAGGAATTGTCCACACGGATTTCCCGGGATCCCGATAGCTTTTTTTCCGTCATCGTGGTAAATTCAATTTTAAAGTGACGGGTTTTCGGCGAGGTCGGTTCGCTCTCGGAAAACAACTGGAGGGCGTTTCCTTCATATTTCCCTGTATATACCCTTATTACACCGACTTTGTTGATGTTTTTTGCAATGATGTTGCCTTTATCTTCGCTTATTTCCCATTCGTCCATTCTCACATCTCCCACTACATAATCGGTACAGTTAGATTCGGTGCATACCAGTTTTCCGTTCCATCTTCCCTGAATATCTATCGGAAGAACATGTACACTGATGCTGTCCTGTATGGAAACAATACTATCTCGCATTTTTTGAAGTTTCAGATAATCTGATTCGATCAGCGCAATACTTTTTTCTTTTTGCAGAACAGCCTGTTCGCGTTTCTGTATTTCGAGTTCTTTTCTTTTCATATTTTCATTGCAGGACGAAAACAGAAAAAGGACAGTGGCGGCAGCAAAAATATATTTGGCAAATTTCATCATAATCAAAATATTTGGCAAAATATACAAATAAATCCGGGAAAACCGGACTTATTTTGCTGTTTTTTATTGAAAAAATTATTCTTTCATCCGGGCAATAACATCGATTCCGCCTTTCGTTTTATCGCCTATTTTACAAAGAATTTCAGTGTCTAAAGGGAGGAAAACGTCCATTCTGGAACCAAATTTTATGAAACCGTACTCATGTCCTGCTTTAGCGGTATCCCCTTCATTGCAGTAAAAAACAATTCGGCGGGCTACATATCCTGCAATTTGTCGGAAAACCACTTTATGATGAGTAAGGCTTTCCACCGCTATGGTAGTTCTTTCGTTTTCTGTGGAGGATTTTTCATGCCATGCCACCAGATATTTTCCCGGATGGTACTTTTTATACATTACCTTTCCTGAAACCGGAAACCTACAAATGTGAACATTAAGCGGCGACATGAAGATAGAAACCTGAATGGCTTTTTCTTTTAAAAACTCATTTTCCATCACTTCTTTTATCATGACTACTTTCCCGTCTACCGGAGCGATGACCTGCTCTTTATGATCCAGAATTTCACGGTTCGGTACCCGGAAAAACCAAAAAATAAGGCCATAGACAACCAGCAAAGGAATCAGGATAAGTAAGGACCAGACCTGCAGAAAATAAATGGCCAGAAATGCCACAACAGCAAACGCAACGCTGGCAACCACAATGGTTCCCTTGGATTCTTTATGAAGTTTCATAGTCAGATTAACTTTTCTAAAATAAAGTACAAATATACAACGGGCGC
>JADMKO010000016.1:2529-28178 GCA_015478785.1 Chryseobacterium sp.
AGCCGATCGAGAATTCCTCCGTGTCCTGGGATGATGTTACCGCTGTCTTTCACGCCGAAACTTCTTTTCAATTGGCTTTCTACCAAATCACCGAAGGGCGCAAATACGGATACCAAAAAGCCCACTACCATCCAGTTGCCGCGCAACCCCGGATTGTATTTTTCTATAAAAAACGCCAGAATAATAGTCAGAATTACTCCGCCGGCAAAGCCTTCCCAGGTTTTTTTGGGAGAAATTTTAGGCGCCATTTTATGTTTGCCAAAGAATTTTCCCGTGAGATAAGCAAAGGTGTCACTGCTCCAGATCAATATAAAAAGGAAGAAAACTTCCAGGCTCAAGGTATTTTCATAAGCGGAATATCTGGGTAACCCTAAAGCAAAACCGAAAGGAAGTGCTGTATAAATAACCGTAAAAATCAGTTTTCCGCTGTCGTAATACAGCTCATTTGTAGATCTGAAAAGCGTCACCACAGCGATTAAAATAAGGGAAAGTGCCAGAATTTCAGTCAGCCGGAAATTGAAAAAGAAATCGTGATAAAAAAATCTTTTTGAAAACAGATAGAATATGAAAATGGCCAATGGAAATACTACCCATTTTTCGTAACCGCCTCCGAATTTCATGATCCGCATGCATTCCCAGGCTCCGGCCAAAAAGAAAAATGACATTAAACCGTAGAAAAGGTAATGCTGTTTTATCGTTATCGGCAGAATGTTATTGAGCGTTTCAGCTCCGATAGGATGTACGCAAGCGATCAGTACCACGGCATAAATAAAACCTGATAAAACACGCTGAAGGAAATTTCTGTCCAAAATAAATAGTTAAAAATGATGAGATTAATCTTCCAGCAGAAGAAGGAAAAGCTTGGTATTGTTTTTAGACGGTGCGTCCAGTTTATTCTGGCTTCCGCTGATGGAAGTGAGGTTTTTCACATTTCCGTTTCTTTTGATTTTGCTCATGGCCTCGTTCAGGTTCGACACAATTTGTGAAATATTAGCCATTACGATTACTTTTTCCGGAAGACGAGATGAGTGAAAATGCTTGATATTATTATGCGAAAGCATGATTCGGCCGTCGAACGCGATTAAATACTCGCAAGTAATTAATGCCGCATCGTTATACAGTTCCAGATCGTTGGTGTATTGGGTTTTTACAACATCCAAAAAACTTCGCAATTCCTTGTCACAACAAAAAATGGAACGAATTCCTTCAATTTTAATGATTTGGTTCAGGGTCTGAAGAGCTTCGGCTTCATCGGCACAATAATTAAAAAAACCACCGGAATGGGTGAAAAGCTGCGCAAATTTATAGTCCAGATCAGCATTTTTAAGCGAATCTCCCAATTTTTCCAAGCTCTGGTTTTCCTCATCCTCAGGCTGGTTCATTATTTTGCTGACTATTTTTTTAAATAAGCTCAACTTTTATTAGGTTTTTAAGATGAATACAAAAATATAAAATAATTTAAATTTTCATGAAAATGAACTTTAAAATATAAAAAAATCCGATATTTTAAGTAATATCGGACTTATTATATTAAAGCTGATCTCCGCCTCCGCTTTCCGGAAACGCTATACTATCGCTTTCCTCCTGCTTCTGCTCCTCCACAGTGACTTCTTCTACAAGTTTATTTTCCTTGTTGCTCACCGGAGTTTCTGTCAATTCAGGATCCCAAGCTCTTTTTCCGAAAATCTCTTCAAGGTCTTCGCGGAAAATTACTTCTTTTTCAAGAAGTTTTTGAGCCAGCGCATCCAGTTTGTCCCGATTTGCTGCCAGGATTTCCAGAGCTCTTACATATTGATGTTCAATAATTTTGGATATTTCACTATCGATCAGTTTCGCTGTCTCGTTAGAATATGGTTTTCCGAAATTATATTCGCTTTGTCCGGAGCTGTCGTAATAGGAAATATTTCCAATTTTATCGTTTAATCCGTAGATGGTCACCATGGCCTGAGCTTGTTTGGTCACCCTTTCCAAATCGGAAAGTGCACCGGTAGAAATGTTTCCAAAAACAGTTTGTTCTGCAGCTCTTCCACCTAAGGTGGCGCAGATTTCGTCGTACATTTGTTCCGTTGTGGTCAGGGATCTTTCTTCCGGTAAATACCAAGCTGCACCCAATGATCTTCCTCTCGGCACGATCGTTACTTTCAACAATGGAGCTGCATGTTCTACCAACCATGAAATGGCGGCATGACCAGCTTCGTGATAGGCAACTCTTCTTTTTTCAGAAGGTTTTATGGCTTTATTTTTCTTCTCCAAACCTCCAATAATCCGATCAACCGCATCCAGAAAATCCTGCTTTGTTACGGTTTCATGATTGTTTCTTGCCGCTATCAAAGCTGCTTCATTACACAAATTGGCAATGTCTGCACCGCTGAATCCGGGTGTTTGTTTAGCGAGAAAATCTCTGTCTACATTATCGTCCAATTTAATTTTTGATAAATGCACATCCAAGATTTGTCGTCTTTCGTGAAGTTCCGGCAAATCAACATAAATGGATCTGTCAAAACGGCCAGCCCGCATCAGGGCTTTGTCCAGAATATCTGCACGGTTGGTAGCCGCCATTACGATAACATTGGTATCCGTTCCGAAGCCGTCCATTTCTGTAAGAAGCTGGTTCAGTGTGTTTTCTCTTTCGTCATTTCCGCCTGTGAAATTTCCTTTACCTCTGGCTCTTCCGATGGCATCTATTTCATCAATAAAAATAATGGCGGGAGACTTCGCTTTTGCCTGTGCAAATAAATCGCGAACTCTGGAAGCACCGACACCTACAAACATTTCAACAAAATCTGATCCCGAAAGAGAGAAGAAAGGTACTTTTGCTTCACCGGCAACGGCTTTTGCCAATAAGGTTTTTCCCGTTCCCGGAGGACCTACTAAAAGCACGCCTTTTGGAATTTTGCCTCCCAATTTGGTGTATTTCTCTGAATTTTTCAGGAAATCTACTACTTCCTGAACCTCTTCTTTTGCACCTTCCAGTCCGGCAACATCTTTGAAAGTCACATTAATTTTATCTTTTTCATCAAAAAGCTTGGCTCTTGATTTCCCGATGGAAAAAATTTGTCCGCCGGGGCCACCAGGTCCTGCCATTCTTCTGAAGAAAACGAAATAAATGATGAACATGATGAAAAGCCCGATACCGATCTGAATCAGTATTTCCTGCATTGCCGATCCTGCACGGTCCACATTTTTAGTAGTGGTGAGTTGCGGATTTTCTGCTTTTAACTCGTCAAATTTTTCTAAAAAAAGACGAAGGTCACCATATTTCAAGGTGTAGTCTGCGCTGGGTGCGGGATTGAGTCCGGAAAACGGACTTTTTTGTTCATTGTTTTTTGCTAATTCTTTTTTAGCTGTAGCCGTAAGAAAAACATCGGCAGTATAATTGTCCCGGTATGCTTTCACATTCTGAACTTTTCCTTCTTGCATTAAGGTGAAAAATTCTTCTTCTGTGATTTCCTGTATATCGGAAGACCCGAAAAAGCCCATCGCGAAATACAGTATAATTCCCATAATAGCAATGGGAAAAAACCAGTTAAATCCTTTATTGTTCATTAAGTTTGTTCTTTAAGATTAAGCTTCGATTTTTGTGATTTTGGCATCACCCCAGAGTTCTTCGATCTCATAATACTCCCGAACTTCTTTTTGGAATACATGAACGACTACGGATACATAATCTACCAATACCCAAAGGGCATTTTCGGATCCTTCTACATGCCACGGCCTTTCGTGCAGTTCGTTTCTTACTTTTTTCTCGATATTCCCTGCAAGTGCAGAGACTTGGGTGTTGGAATTTCCGCTACAAATGATGAATGTCTCGGCTACAGAATTTTCAATTCCTGTAAGGTCAAAAATCATGATATCTTCGCCTTTGGTATCCTGTATTGCATCTACGATTTTATCTATTAGTTGCTGTTTATCAGTATTTTTACTCATTAAAATTTTCTCTAATCTGCAAATTTATTGTTTTTTCTTTATTTTCACGTTTTTAAAAGTATTAAAACTTTCTTAAATGAGTCCGCTCTTATACCTTCAACATTGCCTTTCCACGAATGATGAGGTCGTGTTTCATCCAAATTTCCAAAGCAACGATCCGATTGGTATGTATACTTTTCACCAAACCAAAGGTCGCGGGCAGTATGGTAATTCGTGGAAAACAACTGAGCATCAGAATGTTGCCTTCACTATAGCGATTGAGGAAGCGCATTTTAAAAACTCAGGTGCATTGATCAATTTTTATACCGCAGTCATTCTCAGGGATTTTATTGCCAATCTGACAAAAAGGGAAGTAAAAATTAAGTGGCCGAATGATCTTATTATCAAGAATAAAAAAATAGCAGGAATTTTAATTGAGAAAAAAACCAACAAATATATTATCGGAATTGGGATTAATGTGCTGCAGAAAGATTTCATCGACTTGCCGAAAGCCGGAAGTATCCTGACACAAACCGGGCAGATGGTGGATCTTCACTTGCTTGCACAAGATCTTTTCCACTGTTTCTCCCATTTATTTAATCTTAAAATACCGGAAGATATCGTTTCGGTGTACAATAAGCATCTTTTCAGAAAAGATGAAATTTCCGTTTTTGAGATCAGCGGAATACGACAAAATGGCATTATTCAGCAGGTAGATGCTGAGGGTTATTTATGGATAAATTTAGAAAAAGACGGCGTTCGCAAATTTTTCCATAAAGAAATTGAACTGCTTTACTGATTGGCTCTTTTAAAATATAAATAGGCTGCGAGCGGCGTAAAAACCATATTTGGCAGCCACATGGCCAGCAATGGCGGCAGCGTTTTATTTTCAGAAACAATTTTCAGGGCTTCAAATGAGAATACAAATACAAATGCAAGAGAAATTCCGATTGCTAAATTAACACCCAAACCGCCTCTTTTCTTCTGAGAGGAAAGTGATAACGCCAGA
Organism: Chryseobacterium sp.; assembly: GCA_015478785.1. Taxonomy (GTDB): domain Bacteria; phylum Bacteroidota; class Bacteroidia; order Flavobacteriales; family Weeksellaceae; genus Chryseobacterium_A. Next base: position 7,445 of record JADMKO010000016.1, read on the forward strand.
AATGTGAGCACGATGACTGCAACTGGCATAGAAGTCCGCTGATGAAGTTCATTCAAATGGGTATTCAGGTTGCTGTTTCCTTTTTCTCGTTCTCTGTTGATAAAGTTGGTCAGTTCCGGCGTTGTTTTGCTCTGGCTTAGCAGCACATCCGGGAAAAGTTCCTCAGGAGGAAAGCCGAAATTGCGGGTCATTTCGTTGCCATTGTTCAGACGCTCGGTATCGTCTTTATTGATGGTTTTTTCGTGAAAACTGGTAAGAATAAATACTTTTTTCTGCGGATCCCAGTTCATTTCCGAAGCTAAGATTTGGTAAGTCAGTTTTTTGTTTTTATCAAATTTTTTATAAGCAAACCCCGAACCCCTTTTTTCTTTTTTGTTGTAACTGTGGATGAAGATAAATTCATCCTTATTTATTTGGGTAGAAACCGGCGCACTTCCAATAATTTTCTCTCGGTTGGCTGCGCTGTAGGTATACACTTCCAGTTCATTTTTTTTCACATTCGCCCAAGGCAATACGAAATGATTAATGAGCAAGGAAGCTGTTGCAATGAAAAGTGAAGTTGTCAGATAGGGTTTTGCAAATCTGTGAAAACTTGCTCCACTGCTGATGATGGCTACAATTTCAGTGTTGTTGGCCATTCGGGAAGTGAAAAAAATAACGGAAATAAAAACCAGAATTGACATGAAAGTCATGACCAGATAAATAATCCAGAAGGGATAATAATTGATCAGGAAATGCGAGAGTTCGAAACCGTTGTCTTGGATTCTCGGTTTTTTCGCCTGAACATCAATAATCAGAACTACAACCGACAGCAACAGCAAAATAAACCCGAAAGTTCCCAGGTATTTTTTGATGATGTATCTGTCAATAATTCCCATTATTTTTGATGTTTTATAAACGTTGTCTGAGCGCCGGCGTGACAGAATCTTTCCATTCATAAAAATCTCCTGCGACGATATGTTCGCGCGCAGTTTTCACCAGATCCAGATAGAATGCCAAGTTATGAATAGATGCTATTTGCTTGGCCAGATATTCTTTGGCAATAAAAAGATGCCTTACATACGCTTTCGAGTATTCTCTGTCTACAAAGCTGGTTCCGAATTCATCCAGATCGGAGAAATCATTTTTCCACTTTTCATTTTTCATGTTCATCACGCCGTTCCAGGTGAAGAGCATTGCATTTCGGGCATTTCGGGTCGGCATAACGCAGTCCATCATATCAATTCCTAAACCGATGGATTCCAGAATGTTCCACGGCGTTCCTACACCCATTAAATATCTTGGTTTTGCTACCGGTAAAATATCGGTTACAATATCGGTGATGCGGTACATTTCTTCTTCAGGCTCGCCGACCGAAAGTCCGCCAATGGCATTTCCGACAGCATCTGCTTCTGAAATCACCTCGGCAGAAATTTTCCTTAAATCTGAATATACCGAACCCTGAACTATAGGGAACAAATGTTGTTTATGGCCATAAAGTTCCGGATTTTCTTCGCACCAACTGATGCATCTTTTCAACCAGCGATGGGTGAGTTCCATTGAGGTTTTTGCCTGATTGTATTCACACGGATAAGGAGTACATTCATCAAAAGCCATGAAAATATCCGCACCAATCTGTCTTTGGATTTCCATCGATTTTTCCGGAGAAATAAAATGAAAACTTCCGTCGATATGAGATTTAAATTTAACACCTTCTTCCGTCATTTTCCTTGAATCAGAAAGCGAGAAAACCTGATAACCACCGGAATCCGTGAGAATAGGAAGGTCCCATTTCATAAACTGGTGAAGTCCGCCTGCATTTTGCATCACTTCCATTCCGGGCCGCAAATAAAGGTGATAGGTATTTCCGAGAATGATTTCAGCTTTGATGTCCTCTTTCAGTTCGTGCTGATGGACTGTTTTTACGGAAGCTACTGTTCCGACGGGCATGAAAATCGGAGTTTGAATCTGGCCATGGCTGGTAGAAATGACTCCCGCTCTGGCTTTACTTTCTGTTTTTTTTTCTATTTCAAAAAATGGCTGCATATATTTTATCTTGGAGCAGAGATGATTTCAGGATGTTCTTTCAGTTTCTTTTCGATGAATTTTTTGGCATCAGGATGTTCTTTCTGAATAATGCCCTGAGCTTTGTTCAGAACCTCATCCATTTCCTTTTTCATGATGTAATATTTGTAACTTTCTGTAAAATCTTCTGCTTTTATCTTGTGTTTTTTCAAAATCTCCTGAGTTTCTTTCTGCATTTTATTTCCGGGTTCTGCCAGAAGTTCCTGTTGGCGGAGGGTCATTTCGGCTATTATTTCTGCCATTTGGTTTTTCGATAGTGGCTTTTCTAGCACGTCAACATATTCGGTACATGCTGTCGTGATCAAAATCAGAAATAGTAATATGAGTTGCTTTTTCATGAATTATAATCTGTTGATCAGCGATTTCCATTTCAAATTAAGCACTCCGAAAATAGCTTCACCAATAATGCCGCCGTTCATTTTGCTTTCTCCCTGCACTCTGTTGGTAAAAATAATAGGCACTTCGATAATTTTCACTCCTTTTTTGTACGCTCTGAATTTCATCTCTACCTGAAAACCGTAACCTTTCAGTTTTATTTTATGAAGCCCGATTTTTTTGAGAGTTTCTTGCGAAAAACAAACGAAACCTGCTGTAGTATCATACACAGGTATTCCCAGAACAAACCTGACATAACGGGATGCGAAATAAGAAAGCAACACCCTTCCCATAGGCCAGTTTACGACATTTACGCCATTACAATACCGCGAACCCACACTCATTCCGCCTTTTTTGCAGGCTTCAAAAAGTTTGGGAAGGTCTTTTGGGTCGTGTGAAAAATCGGCATCCATTTCAAAAATATAATCGTAATCATTTTTCAAAGCCCATTGAAATCCATGAATATATGCTTTCCCCAGTCCGTCTTTTACTTTTCTTACACTCAAATAAAGTTCTCCCGGATAATTCTCCTGAAGATTTCTTACAATTTCTGAAGTGCCGTCGGGAGAAGAATCGTCCACTACCAGAATATGATATTCCTGCTGCAAAGCGAACACTGCCTCAATGATGTTTCGGATGTTTTCTTTTTCGTTATAAGTAGGTATGATGACGAGTTTCTTCATTTTAGGTGCAAAGATAGCGTATTTCCACTTTTGCTATTTAGGGTGTTTAAAATAATCTCTACTTTTGCAAAAAAAATATACCTTTGATATTGGCACTGAATATCATCAGCACCATCAGAATTCCGGAAAATAACGACTGGGTTATCTTTATATTGCTTGGTTGTTGTTTTCTGTACTTATTCATGATTATTTCGCTGCAACGGGATGCTACTATCAGAGAATTTCTTTTGCAGTCGTTTGAGGATTCCAGCAATCAAATCTTGAGCTGGATGATTGTTTCATTGGTGTACTGCATCTCTTTGTCGGTACTCGTTTCTCAGTATATTCCATTTGTGCCGAAAATCGTTGCTGAGAAACAAATTTTTGGATATCAGTTGAATAAAATGGGCTTTACGATGCTGAGTGTTTTTTTGTTCTATTTCGGCAGAATGATTCTGAGCTATTTGTTTTATCAAAGTATCGCTGATTCCAGAAAATGGCCTTTATTTTATTTCGCTGCGACAAAGTTTTATTTTGTGGTTTCGCTGATACTCATGGCTCTCATTATTGTACATTATTACTTTGGTATCAATAAGGCAGAAGTATTTCCTTATTATGTTTTGGGCTTTTGCTGTGTTTTTGCATTTAAAAATATGTTCTATCTATTTCACCCTCAGAAGGTTTTCCCGTCAGAATGGTTTTATAAAATTTTGTATATTTGCACCCTCCAATTTGTGCCATTGTTGGCACTGTGGAAACTGTTATTTTTTTAAGAAAAATTGAAATGAAAATAAAATCTATTCTTGTATCTCAGCCTGCTCCTAATGAATCTTCCCCCTATATGGAAATGGCAAAAAAAGAGAAAATAAAAATAGACTTCAGGCCTTTTATTCATGTAGAAGGGGTAGATAATAAAGAACTGAGGACGCAGAAAATAGATCTTTCCCATTACACGGGGATTATCTTCACCAGCAAAAACGCTATCGATCATTATTTCCGGTTGGCAGAGGAGATGCGCTTTAGTGTGCCGGATTCTATGAGGTATATTTGCCAAAGTGAGGCTGTTGCCAATTATCTTCAGAAACACATCATTTACAGAAAAAGAAAAATCAGTTTTGGAGAAAAGAATTTTGCAGATTTGGCTCCTCTGTTTAAAAAATATCCTTCCGAAAAGTATCTTATTCCCACCTCAGATGTCCTGAGTCCCGATATTCCTGTAACGCTGGATAAAGCCAATATTGACTGGACCAGATCCATCATGTACCGAACCGTTTGTTCGGATCTGTCGGATATTAATATTGAAGATTACGATATGCTCGTTTTTTTCAGTCCACAAGGGATCCGTTCGCTATATCAGAATTTTGAAAATTTTAAGCAGGGCGAAACCAAAATTGGCGTTTTCGGCACCACGACACAAAGTGCTGCAGAAGAATCCGGATTGGTTGTGAATGTAATGGCGCCTACCAAGGAAAACCCTTCCATGACGATGGCAATAGAAAAATATATCAGAGGTTTAGGTAAATAATTTCCTAAAAATAAGCCAATAGCCGTCTTTTTCAGTGTGAAAAGATGGCTTTTTTATTATAATTTTGATTTCTAAATTTTTTAAATGAAAGCTCCTGTAGCACAAAAAATAAAACAACTTCTGGAAACCCATGGCGATCAGCGTGTTGACCATTATTTCTGGCTGAACGAAAGAGAAAATCCCGAGACAGTCCGGTATCTGGAACAGGAGAATGAATACGCCGCTTTCATGATGAAGGATACTATCGAGCTTCAGGAAGCGCTGTATGAGGAAATGAAATCCCGCTACAAAAAAGATGACGAAAGTATTCCTTATTTTTTCAATGATTATTGGTATATCGTCCGTTACGAAGAGAATAAAGAATATCCCTTATTTTGCCGTAAATATCTTTCTTTAGACCAGACAGAAGAACTGATGTTTGACACCAACCTTCTTGCGGAAGGACATTCTTATTTTGATTTCGGAAGCGCTGCTGTGAGCACTGATAATGAATTGGCTGCCTTTTCTACCGATACAGTCGGAAGAAGAATTTATACCATTCAAGTCAAAAATCTGAAAACGGGAGAGCTTTTACCCGATAATATTGAAAATACCACCGGAAAAGTCGTTTGGGCTAATGATAACCAACATTTCTTCTATATCCGGAAAGACAAAAACCTTCGGGCATTTCAGGTTTTCCGGCATGAGTTGGGAACCGATTCCTCTCAGGATGTTCTGATTTTTCATGAAAAAGATGAAGCTTTTGATGTAAATGTGTACAAAACAAAATCGCTGAAATACATCTTTATTGGCAGTTCAAGTACAGTGTCGGATGAACATCGGTTTATACCTGCAGATCAGGTTTTTGCAGATTGGAAAATAGTACAGCGACGAAAAGAAAATCTGGAATATTCCATTGAACATTACCAAAACGATTTCTATATCATTACGAATGCGCAAGATGCTTTCAATTTCAAATTGGTGAAAACTTCCGTAGATCATTGTGAAATGAAATTCTGGAAAGAAATTATCCCTCACCGACAAGAAATTTTATTGGAAGGTTTTGAGATTTTTGCCCAACATTTGGTTTTGGAAGAAAGAAAAGAAGGCCTTTTGCAGATTAATGTGATCAATCAGATGACTGGAAACTCTCATTATCTGGAGTTTTCGGATCCGGCCTACACCGCATTTATCGGAATTAATCTGGAATTTGATACCACCAAACTCCGTTATGGTTATACTTCTTTGACCCAACCGAATGCTTCATTTGAATATGATATGGACGGGAAAACCACAATACTTCTGAAACAGCAGGAAGTTTTGGGCGGAGATTTTCACCCGGAAAATTATATTTCTGAGAGAATATGGGCGCCATCCCGGGATGGAGTTACTAAAGTGCCGATTTCCCTAGTGTATCACAAAAACACTCAAAAATCTGCTGAAACTCCACTGCTTCTTTATGGCTACGGAAGTTATGGGCATACGGTAGATGCCAGTTTTTCTAACGTAAGGTTGTCTCTTTTAGACCGTGGTTTTGTGTATGCTATTGCGCATATTCGCGGCGGTGAATATCTGGGCAGAACCTGGTATGAAGACGGAAAAATGCTCCGTAAAAAGAATACTTTTTATGATTTTATAGATGCGGCGAAATTTCTTATTACAGAAAGTTATACCTCATCTGCCCATCTTTACGCTATGGGCGGGAGTGCAGGCGGACTGTTGATGGGCGCTGTTATGAATATGGAGCCGGATCTTTTTAACGGAATTATCGCGCAAGTGCCGTTTGTAGATGTGGTAACCACTATGCTGGATGAAACAATTCCGTTGACGACGGGAGAATTTGACGAATGGGGAAATCCCAAAGAGGAGGAATATTATCACTACATTAAATCTTATTCGCCTTATGATAATGTGGAACCGAAAAAATATCCTAATATTCTAATTACAACTGGTTTTCATGATTCGCAAGTACAATATTGGGAACCTGCAAAATGGGTTTGTAAACTTCGTGAATTAAAAACCAACGATACTATTTTACTGTTTAAAACCGACATGAGTTCAGGTCATGGGGGAGCCAGCGGACGGTTTGAAAGCCTGAAGGAAGATGCCTTGGAATTTGCATTTTTGCTAAAATTAGAAAATAAAAAATGAAGAACGAAACAGAACTCTGGAAAGAAGTAGAACGTTTTTTCCAGGAAAATTTTGATACCGAGAAACACCCTACAATAGATACCCTGCTTTTCCTTATCGGCATTCAGGAACTGGGCAGTGGAAAACAAAAATATTCAAAGGACGATAAATTAAACCTGATTCATATTGCGGTTTGCCGGCTTTTGGAGCCGTTCGGATATTATCGGTTTTCTCATTATGATGACGATGGTTATCCCCATTTTGAAACTTTGGATGCGCTTCCGGAATTGAAACCGAATGAGCAGCAGATTCTGATGAAGAAAGCCATCATTCAGTATTTCGTGGATGAGGAGCTGTTTCCCGAAGATATTTCACCGATGGAATAGAAAATATCTGTTAAAAAACAATTTTTTAAAACAATATGTACAATATATTGTCGCATTATTTGTTTTTATATTGTTAAAATCAGTAATTTTAACATTTGAATTTAATTTTTGAATGAACAATAAATTCATCCCTATCATTTCGGTGTTTATGACGATTTCTTTAATCGTCTTTGTCGCACTGCAATTTTATTGGCTCAAAGGATATTATGAGGCATTGGAACAGGATTTCTCCAATAAAGTTCACGCCGCATTGGAGTCCTCTGTCAAGAAAATAAATGATCAGGAAGTAGAGAAATACTACGCCCGATATAAGAATTTCGATCAGGAAGCGATCGCAAATGCGGATCAGCCTACACTTACGCTCATTCAAACGGTAGAAGATTCGGCAAGTAAAAGGCAAATTACAACTTATAAAAATATTATTGAAAAACAGAGTATTCCGATTTCTCCGCAAGGTGACAGCTTGAATCTTACCAAAATGTACACTGATGAGGCGTTGATTACCATCAAAAAAAATCAGGATACGCCGGAGTTGCTTACTGCAGAACAAAACTCACAGATTGAAAGTGGCGAATTCAATTTCCGCGAATTTGCTCAACTTAATGTAAAAGATCTGCCAATAGATCAAAGAGTGGATCAAAGCAGCATCGATTCTTTGGTTTCCAGAGAATTGAAAATGAAAGGAATAGATACCAAATTCGGTTACGGAATAATTGATAATAAAGATCAGCTTACCACAGTCGCAAGCAGTATTTATAAAGACGAAAAAAATGCCGACAGCTATTCTTTCCCGTTGTATCTGGACAGTAATGATCAGATCCAATACAGTCTGGCGCTGGTTTTCCCAAGGAAAGGATATTCTCTGGCGAAAAATAACTTGCCCATGCTGTTGGGAACATTTCTGTCACTTCTCACGATTTTAGGAATTTATATCATTTCTATCAATTATATGATGAAACAAAAGAAAATAGCTGAGGTAAAAACGGATTTCATCAATAACATGTCACATGAGTTCAAAACCCCTTTAGCAACGATTTCTGTGGCGACGGATTCGCTTGCCAATGACAAAATTTCAAATAATCCTGAGAAGGTAAAATATTATTCACATCTTATTAAGCAGGAAAATCTCAGGATGAAAAAGCAGATAGAAAATGTCCTGAACATGAGTAAGTTGGAAAGAAATGAGGTTCAGCTTTTTCTGAAAGAAACCAATCTCAGAAATTTAATCCGGGAGATTACAGAAAGTTTCAGCCTTATCGTTGCGCAGCGTGACGGCACGATAACTCAGGAATTTACCGCCGACCGTTACATCGTAAAAGTAGATGAATTCCACATTTCCAATGCGCTCATCAACCTTTTGGATAATGCCAATAAATATTCGCCGGAAGTTCCTGAGATCTCGGTGAAAACCAAAAGCGACAATCACTGGTATATCATCGAAATTTCGGATAAAGGAATAGGAATGGACAGCGATAATAAAAAGAAAATTTTTGAAAAATTCTTCCGAGAGGAGACTGGAAATATTCATAATGTAAAAGGACAAGGACTTGGGCTTTCCTATGTCAAAAAAATAATAGAGCTTCATAAGGGACAAATTCTTGTGGAATCGCACAAAGGAAAAGGAAGTACCTTTACACTGAAATTGCCCATGACGTCGTAACCTAAATTAAGAACAACAAAAACAAAATAAAATGAACAACAGGATTTTATTAGTAGAAGACGACCAAAGTTTCGGTGCCGTACTGAAAGATTATTTAACCATTAATAATTTTGAAGTAACCCTCGCGATGGACGGAGAACAAGGTCTGAAAGAATTCACGGAAAATGAATACGATATTTGTATTTTCGATGTGATGATGCCTAAAAAAGACGGTTTCAGCTTGGCGGAAGATGTGAAAAAAATTGATAAAAACACCCCTATTATTTTCCTGACGGCTAAGAATCTGAGAGAAGATATTTTGCGCGGATATCAGATTGGGGCAGACGATTATATTACCAAACCTTTTGATACCGAATTACTTCTTTATAAAATAAAAGCGATTCTACAGCGCAGCAGCACGATTGAAAATGAAGAGCAGGAACAGTTCAAAATGAGTAATATTTATTTCGATTCCATGCTGCGGCAACTCAGAGTCGGCGATAATGAATATAAACTCTCTCCCAAAGAAAATGAATTGCTGAAATTGCTTTGTATTCACCGCAATGATTTTATGCCGAGAGACCTGGCCTTAAGAAAAATCTGGAAAAAAGAAAATTATTTCACCGCCAGAAGTATGGATGTTTACATAGCCAAGCTCCGCAAACTGCTGAAAGACGATGACGGACTGGAAATCATCAATGTTCACGGTGAGGGATTCAGGCTTCTCGTAAAACATTAACTTCCTTTATTTTAAAAGCGACATTTGTAAAATTTTGCTAAATTTGATGCTTTTACTTTTTAAATTTAAAATATAATGAAATACTATTTAAATATTTTACTTGCATCAGGAGTACTCCTTACTGCTTGTTCTAAAGATCAAACAACCAATACAACAGCTAATGAAAACGCTGTTACATCCAATGATTCATTAACAGTAGATTCTGCTATGGTCAATACGCAGGGCGAAGCAAATACCGTTGCGGCCAATTCAACTTCCGCTTTAAATCCTGAACACGGACAACCGGGACACCGTTGTGATATTCCGGTTGGTGCTCCGCTAAATTCAGCACCTTCTGTTGCTCAGGCGCCTGCTGCAGCACCTGGTGGCGCTTTCAACACCAATCCATTAGCACAGTCCAGAAGTGTTAATGCGCCAGCTCCTGTTGCAGTTCCAACACCGGCTCCTGCTCCACAACCGGCTCCGCAACCAACAGCGAAAAAAACTGCACCAGGAATGAATCCACCACATGGCGAACCCGGCCACCGATGCGAAATTGCTGTAGGTGCTCCATTAAGTAGTGCTCCATCTAAACCATCGGCAGCACCAACACAAACCATCACTCCGGTTTCCAATCCAGCTCCGGTCGCTGAAAAAGCAGCTACTGCCAGCACAGCACCTGGAATGAATCCACCACATGGTGAACCCGGCCACCGATGTGATATTGCTGTAGGCGCACCGTTAAAATAAAAATTGTAACTTTGCAAATCAATGGCAAAGAAGCTGAGTATTTTTCTGTTAATTCTTGCTTTGGGTTTATTTATTACACCCAAACAGATGCTTTTTGCCCAGGCTGAATCGATATGCTGTATTGCAGATTCAGATTCGAAAGACTGCTGTCAGTCGCCACAGGAAACTCAGGAAAAACCATGTCACGATTCAGGCAGTAAAGAACATTCCTGTGAAGGATGCCTTACCTGTACTGCCTGTCATCTTCATATTGCTTTTTTTTCCGTTCCTATTTCGGGATTCTCAACGGATATTCTCAGGGTTTTACCTGTCGAAAAAAAGGCGTTCACTTATATTACTCCCGAAATTTTGGATGTTAATTCCAAAATCTGGCATCCTCCTAAAATAGTTTAATTTTTTTATTGATAGCCAAAATTATGTGCTTCCTTCAACAGTTGAGGAGACTATTTTTGGGATATTTATTTTATAAATTAAACCTATTTTACAATGAAATTATTATATAAAAGCTTACTAATCATAGCTTTATTCGCTACCAATTTTATCTTTTCGCAAAATGTGACCCACTCGGTTCTGGTAAAAGGAGAATGCGGAATGTGTAAAGAGCGCATAGAAACTACCGCAAAAAAAGCCGGCGCAAAAACGGCAAACTGGAGTGCTTCAACTAAAATACTTAATATTGAATTTAACGAAAGCGAAACCAGCCTCGACACTTTATTGAAGAAAATTGCCGACGCCGGACATGATAACGAACGCTACAGCACAACTCAGGAAACGTACAATAACTTACCCGATTGCTGCCATTATGAACGGCAGCCTTCGTTCCTGAAAACTGAAAAGAAAGATTCCGAACTTCAATATTTCGTAAAGGGAAACTGTGTGTCCTGCAAAAACAGGATTGAAAAAGCAGCTTTAGAGGCAGGTGCGGATGTCGCAGTTTGGGATGCGCCTACTCAAAAGATTACTTTACAGTTGGATTCCTCTAAAACTTCTGCTGAAGCTGTTTTACAGAAAATTGCGGATGCCGGACATGATAATGAAATGTTTCAGTCAACAGAAAAAGCCTACAAAGATTTGCCGGCCTGTTGTGTGTACAGCCGGACGCTGGCTTTTGGCGAAAAAAATCCGCTGGTACATATCGATGAACAACCTTCGGAATCTGTTGCCCGAAAAGACTTTTCTGATCATCCGGAACATTATGACCACAGCATTGAAACAGTGACTATTACCAAAGAAAGAGACGCCACAGCACTGAGCAGAAAAGATGTTGGACTTACTTTTAATATCAGCGGAAAGGAACTTTTGAAAGCTGCCTGCTGTAATTTATCTGAAAGTTTTGAAACCAACGCCACAGTTGATGTGTCCTACAGCAATGCCGTAACGGGAACGAAACAGCTCAAAATGCTGGGTCTGGACCAGAAATATACTTCACTTACCAAAGAGTTGCTTCCCGAAATTCGCGGTTTGGCGTCACCTTACGGATTGAATTTCATTCCCGGAAGATGGATTGGAGGAATTCAGCTTACCAAAGGCGGAAGCACAGTAACCAACGGATATGAAAGCATCACAGGCCAAATTAATACTGAACTTCTAAAACACAGTAAAGAACCTGAGACATCTTTAAATATTTTTGGAGATTCCAATGCGAGAACCGAAGCGAATATTACCCATACTTCTAATTTAACACCGCACTGGAGTCAAAGTATATTGCTTCACGGCAACGGAACTTTGGTAAAATCTGATCATAATAATGACGGATTTTTGGATCAGCCAACCGGAACCCAACTGAATGCAACTTATCTTTTGAATTATACCGATCTTGATCATACTGGTTGGGCTACGCATTTTGGAATCAACTTTCTTCAGGATAAAAGAAAAGCAGGGCAAGTTGATTTTGATTGGCAAAAACCTCAGATTTCTCAGCCGAATTATGGTGTCGGAATTGATATTTCCAGATTTCAGGTCTGGAATAAAACCGGGCATATTTTTGAGGGAAAGCCGTATCAGAGTATTGGCTGGATGAATCAGTTTACGTACCATCAGCAGGACAGTTTCTTCGGATTAAGGGATTATTTTGGAAAACAAAATACTTTTTATTCCAATCTTATTTTTGAAAGTATCTTCGGAAACACGAATCATAAGTACAAAACCGGAGCAAGTTTCCTTTATGATCATTATGATGAAGATTATCTCTCTCAAAATTTCAAACGCACCGAAACCGTTCCTGGGTTGTTCTTTGAATATACGCTCACAGGAACGAATTATACTCTGGTAGCCGGAGCCCGAACAGATTTTCATAATCTGGCCGGAACTCAGTTTACACCAAGGTTAAATTTCAAATATGATTTTACGCCCAAAACCATTCTCCGATTATCAGCTGGAAAAGGGTTTAGAACAGCCAATGTTTTTGCAGAAAGTCAGGGGTATTTTGCATCGAACAGAACGATAGAAATCATTCCCAATGACGGTGAAATCTATGGTTTGAAGCCGGAAATTGCATGGAATTATGGTGCAAGCCTTCAGCAGGAATTCCAGTTTTTAGGCAGAAAATCTACTGTGGTTGCCGATTTTTTCCGAACTGATTTTCAGCAGCAGGTATTGTTGGATCTGGACCAATCTGCGCAGAAAATTATCTTTTATAATTTGAACGGAACTTCTTTTGCCAACAGTTTTCAAACGCAATGGGATTTCACGCCCATTAGAAATTTTGAAGTTCGGTTAGCGTATAAATATTATGATGTTCAGGCAGATTATGCCAACGGCCGCCGCGAAGTTCCTTTTATGGCAAAACATCGGGGTTTTCTGAATCTTGCTTATGCCACATCGAAAAATGAAAAGGGTGGATTTTGGTCATTCGATACTACATTGAATGTTGTTGGAAAACAAAAGCTTCCGGAAATGGGAACCAATCCTGCCGAATTTCAGTTGCCAAAATATTCAGGTTCTTTTTCTACATTAAATGCCCAGATTGCTAAAAATTTCAATGATAAAATGAGAGTGTATATCGGGAGTGAAAACCTGACTTCTTACACACAGAACAACCCAATCATTGATGCAGCCAATCCTTTCGGAAATTATTTCGATGGCGGAATGGTGTATGCTCCCATCATGCCGGCTCACATCTATGTAGGTTTTGATGTGAAGTTTTAAAATTCAGTTTAAAATATAAAAAAGGATTTCTCAACGGAAATCCTTTTTTATTTTATACCGCTTTCAGCCATTGTGAAGAGCTCAAATATTCCTGATCCGGATAATAAATGAACAGGCAATTCTCTTCTTTTATGGTATCAATAATAGATTTTGCTAGCGCTCTTGGAATCGCAGGACAACCCCAACTTCTTCCGATTCTTCCGTGCTTTTTTGTAAATTCTTCGCTCACATAATCTGCGCCATGCATTACTACAGCCCGTCTTTCAGCAGCATCATTATAGCCCGCATCCATGCCGCGCAATCTTAGTGAATAACCATTTTCTCCGAAATAAGTCTGGTCCGTAATATAAAAACCCATACTGGATTGCAGTGAACTTTCTGTATTTGAGAATTTCTCAGCGAACTCTTCTCCGGTATTTTTTCCGTGAGCTACTAAGGTATTGAACAGTATTTCTCCGGTTTCGGTATTGATGATCCAAAGTCTTTTTTCGTTTGATGACAACGAGAAATCACAAATCGTAAGAAGTTCTGAAGTTGCTTTTAGTTTTCCGCTCTCTTTCAACTGATTAAATCCATTGATGGCTTTTTCAAAAATATCATATTTTAAAATATTTCCACTTTTAAAATCCAAAGTGTTATATAAATTTTCTGCAGAAGATAACTTTTCCTTATTGAGAGAAGATGAGTTGACAGAAGTTATCTCAGAAGTGCTTATTTTATCTTTGGGTTCAATATTTTTATTTTCAAAAGGAATATAAGAAGTAGCAACTGTGAAAGTAGCCACAAGTGTTATCATTAATTTTTTCATCTATATTATGTTAAATCATTTGGCTGTGCAAATGTATAAAAACATAACTATCAATCCTTTAAATTGAAAAAGTTTAACTCTAATTAAGATAAATTAACGGTATTAAATCAGTTATCCGGCACGAAATCTAAACTAACCGAATTCATACAATAGCGAGTCCCGGTCGGAGGCGGCCCGTCATTAAAAACATGGCCCAAATGAGAAGAACAACGTTTACAAACCACTTCTATCCGCTCCATTCCGTGGGAGGTATCTCTTTTATACTCGACCCCGTTCTTGTCGGCTTCAAAAAAACTTGGCCAACCGCACGTTGAGGCAAATTTCTGAGTACTTTTAAATAAATGATTTCCGCAAGCTGCACAATAATAAGTTCCTTTTTCATCGAAATCGTTGTATTTACCGGTGTGCGGCCGCTCCGTGCCTTGCTGGCGTGCGATGTAATATAACTCAGGATCAAGGGTTTTTTTCCATTCTTCTTCTGAAATGTTAATTTTAGCCGTATCTGTTCTGGAAAAATATGGATTGTTTTTTGATGTGTTGTTGGTCATATCGGATGATTTTATAGGTTGATAGTTCTGAGAACATGCCAACAGAGAAAATGTGATGAAGATGAAGTACAAAATTTTCATTATTCTGATAAAATAATCGGAGAAATTCTCTGTCAATATATTCAAATTTAATCATTACAGAATGAATGAAGAGCAAAAAAGACACCAACTCAGGAAATATAAAACCTTAGCGACAGGGCTTTTCGTTTTGATGGCCGTCATTTTTATTGTTACCACTTATCTTCAGAAACAGGACAGTTCTCACTGGATTGGCTATGTACGGGCTTTTTCTGAAGCTGCGATGGTTGGTGCACTTGCTGATTGGTTTGCCGTTACAGCACTTTTTCACCATCCTTTAGGTTTGAAAATACCTCATACGAATCTGATTCAGAATAAAAAAGATCAAATTGGGGATAACCTCGGGAGTTTTGTGGTTTCTAATTTTCTTTCGCCTCAAAGTATTCGTCCCTATATTCAGAAACTTGCTGTTGCGGTATTTGTGGGAGAATGGCTTTCTAAAAATCACAATCAACAACTGCTCATCAAAGAAAGTTCTAGTATTCTTCTCGACATTGTTCATCGTTTGGATGACGATGAGGTGGTTCAATTTATTTCAGAAAAAGCCAAAGAAATGTCGGATGGTCTCAGGCTTCATGAAATGATCGGCAGCGGTTTGGAATATATTATCAGGAGAAATGATCATCAGAAACTGATCACTTCTCTGGCCAAACAAATTAAGGAATATGTTGTCAACAATCAGGATATGGTGCAGGAACGGGTGAAGAAAGAAAGTTTTGTGCTCATTCCTAAGTTTGTGGATAACGCAATTGCTGAAAAAATAACCCGGGGAATTTCTGAATATTTTGAGGAAGTGGAACAGTCTTCAGATCATCAATTAAGGAATGAAGTCACTTCTAAATTGCTTCTGTTTTCCGATGATCTCAAAACCAGTGAAACCTGGGAGCAGGAATTCCGGGAAATTAAAAGTAACTTCCTAAAAGAGGAAAAACTCCAACAGTACTCCTGCGATTTATGGAATTCTATTAAAAAATCTTTGGTTCAGGAACTCGAAAGTGAAGATTCTGTTTTCAAAAATTATCTCGTGAAAAATATTTCTGAATGGTCTCAAAAACTTCAGCATGATGAACAACTGAAATACAGAATCGACCATTGGATTCGGGTAACGGCTTATAAATATATTTTAAAAAACACACATCAGTTTGGCCAACTCATCAGCAACACCGTGGAGAATTGGGAAGGAAAAGCCCTGAGCGACAAACTGGAACTGGAAGTCGGGAAAGATTTACAGTTTATTCGGGTAAACGGAACTTTAGTCGGAGGCTTGGTCGGACTTGTGATCTACACGATTACCCATTTTTTTATTTGAAATTATCCAGAATCTTCTGATTAATTTTCCTGATTAATTCCGGGCCTTCGTAGATAAATCCGGTGTACAGCTGAACAAGGCTTGCTCCTGCTTCCAGTTTTTCCATTGCATCTTCTGCAGAATGAATACCGCCCACACCAATAATCGGAAATGCCTTTCCACTTTTCTCCGAGAGAAAACGAATCACCTCTGTAGAACGTTTGGTAAGCGGCTTGCCGGACAATCCGCCGGCCTCTTTTTTATTTTCTGAAATCAAATTTTCTCTTGAAAGCGTCGTATTGGTTGCAATTACGCCTGCAATCTTGGTATCTCTTACAATGTCAATAATATCTAACAGTTGCTCATCAGAAAGATCCGGAGCTATTTTCAGTAGAATCGGTTTTGACTTTGCCTTTTTAAGGTTCTGAATCTGAAGTTCGCCTAAAAGTTTCGTTAACGGTTCTTTTTCCTGTAAAGCTCTTAAATTGGGCGTATTCGGCGAGCTGACATTGACAACAAAATAATCGACAAAAGAAAACAGTTTTTCAAAACAAATGAGGTAATCTTGCACAGCTTCCTCATTAGGAGTCGATTTGTTCTTGCCAATATTTCCGCCGATGAGCACACCTTTATTTTTTCTGAGTTTCTCCACAGCAGCATCCACTCCGCCGTTATTGAAACCCATTCTGTTGATGATGGCTGAATCTTCCAATAACCGAAACAGTCTTTTCTTGTCATTTCCCGCTTGTGGCTTTGGAGTCAAAGTTCCGATTTCTATAAAACCAAATCCCAATTTAGAAAGCTCCTGATAAGCGACTGCATCTTTATCCAGGCCCGCAGCAAGTCCAACCGGATTTTTAAACTTCAGTCCAAAAACTTCTCTTTCTAACCTTTTGTCATGCAAAGATTTGTCATACATAATTTTCGAAAGAAAACTGAAATTTTTAAGCAGGAAAAAGGTCAGATGATGTGCTTTTTCAGGGTCCAGCCTGAAGAGGAATGGGCGAATAATGCTTCTATACATAGGATAATTGAATGGTACAAATTTACATTTTTAAATGGTAATTTTTGTTTCTCTGTGATTTCCAATAATGATTTTCAAATCGGGATAAAAATCTCTATTTTTGCACATCTAATCAATATTTTATGGCAAAACAGGAAGATGCTTTCAAAAAAGTAGTGTCTCACGCAAAAGAATACGGTTTTATTTTTCCAAGTTCCGAAATTTATGATGGCCTTTCTGCTGTTTATGATTACGGACAAAATGGTGCAGAACTGAAAAATAACATCAAGCAGTACTGGTGGAAAGCCATGGTACAGTTGAACGAAAATATTGTGGGAATTGATTCTGCAATTTTGATGCATCCTACCACCTGGAAAGCTTCGGGCCACGTTGATGCATTTAATGATCCGCTGATTGATAACAAAGACAGTAAAAAAAGATTTCGCGCCGATGTTCTGCTAGAAGATTATTGTGCAAAGCTGGAAGATAAAGCGCAGAAAGAAATAGATAAAGCTGCAAAAAGGTTTGGCGATGCCTTTGACAAAGCACAGTTTGAAGCGACCAACACCAGAGTTATTGATTATCGTGAAAAACAAAAGAGCATTTTGTCTCGAATGGCGCGATCTCTTGATAACAATGATCTGGCGGATGTAAAGGCTTTAATCGAAGAACTGGAAATTGCCGATCCTGACTCAGGTTCCAAAAACTGGACAGATGTCCGTCAGTTCAATCTGATGTTCGGAACCAAACTCGGTGCTTCTGCAGAACATGCGATGGATCTTTATCTGCGTCCGGAAACAGCACAAGGAATTTTTGTCAATTTCCTGAACGTACAGAAAACTTCCCGGCACAAACTGCCTTTCGGTATTGCCCAAATTGGGAAAGCGTTCCGGAACGAGATCGTAGCCAGACAGTTTATCTTCAGAATGCGTGAATTTGAACAGATGGAAATGCAGTTTTTTGTACCTCCGGGAACAGAATTGAAATTTTATGAAGAATGGAAGCAAAAACGCCTCAACTGGCATTTGGCATTAGGACTTGGCGAAGAAAATTATAAGTTCCATGATCATGAAAAATTAGCACATTATGCCAATGCTGCTACCGATATCGAATTTAAATTCCCATTTGGTTTTAAAGAACTGGAAGGAATTCACTCCAGAACAGATTTCGACCTGAATGCACATGAACAACATTCCGGAAGGAAACTTCAGTATTTCGATCCGGAAAGAAATGAAAATTATGTTCCGTATGTGGTCGAAACCTCTATTGGATTGGATCGTTTATTTCTCGCGTTGATGTCCAATTGTCTGAAAGATGAAGTTCTGGAAGATGGTTCAGAAAGAACGGTTCTTTCACTTCCTCCCGCCTTGGCTCCGGTAAAAGCTGCCATTCTTCCATTGATGAAAAAAGACGGATTGGGCGAATATGCAGAAAAGATATTCAATGACCTGAAATACGATTTCAATCTCATTTATGAAGATAAAGACAGCATCGGAAAGCGTTACCGCAGAAATGATGCATTAGGAACACCTTATTGCATTACGGTAGATCATGAATCTTTAAGCGACCATACGGTCACATTAAGAGATCGTGATACCATGAAACAGGAAAGGGTTGCAGTAAGCGAACTAAGAAGAATTATTGATGAGAAAACCAATTTCAGAAATCTGCTGTCTCAATTGAGTTAATCAGTTTCAGAAACGATATAAAATTAAAAAGTCCCTCATAACGGGACTTTTTTTGTGGGCAGTACAGGATTCGAACCAGTGACCTCTGCGATGTCAACGCAACGCTCTAAACCAACTGAGCTAACTGCCCCAACTTTTTTATCCTTCTAAATGTTGGAAATTTTATAAAAAAACCATCAGAAATTTCTGATGGTTTTGCTCCTCCTCTTGGGCTCGAACCAAGGACCCTCTGATTAACAGTCAGATGCTCTAACCAACTGAGCTAAGGAGGAATGTTCTTCTTTTGTTAAGCGTGTGCAAATATAATATGTTTTTCAATATTGCACAAATCTTTTGTGGGAAAAATTATAGTTTTCCGGTGAAAAGCTTAAAAATGTCATTGCCAAAAATAAGAAGCATCAATCCTAGAAGGAAAATGACTCCGATCATCTGTGCGTGTTCCAGAATCTTTTGTGGTACTGGTTTCCCGGTGATGATTTCCCATAAGGTGAACATTACATGGCCACCATCCAACCCTGGAATTGGGATCAGGTTCAGAAACGCAAGCCAAACTGAAAACATCGCTGTAAAACTCCAGAACGCAGGCCAGTTAATGCTTAGCGCTCCTGTTTCGGATTTTTCCACCGGCATCATTTTCACAATAGCGATAGGCCCCCCAACATTTTTATATCCCTGAACTTTCGAATTAAATATAATTCTGAACTGCTTCACTTGGGTTGTAAGCGCATCTACTGTTCTTTCCAATCCTCTTGGTATAGACTGAAAGAAAGTATATTCCTGAACTGTTTTTGTCTTTTCATCAGCGGAAACAAGTTCGTTGGCATCAAACGCAAATCCGAGTTTTCCTTCTTTGTTTACCTGAGCTTCCACGGTTGCAGGAGCATTATTTCTTTGAATACCCAGTGTAATTTTTTGTCCCTTATTTTGAGAAAGTTCATCTGTCAGTTCATCAAAATACTGTACATTTTTTCCATTAGCAGAAATGATCTCATCACCTTTTTGCAAACCGGCCTTTTGTGCAGGGCTTTGTGGTAATATAGAATCCACCACGGTTTTAAATCTTGGTGTGAGGTACAGTCTCACCTCTCGCTGTTTGATTACTTCCGCAATTCCATCTTCGTTCACAGGAAAAGTAATTTCCTGTCCATTTCTCTCTACCGTAACGTCATTGCTGAAAAGAATATTAAGCGATGCCGTTTCGAAACGTTCTACAGGATTTCCGTCTACTTTCAGGATTTTATCTCCGTTCTGAAAGCCCATTTTTCTTCCGGATTCTGTAACGCCGATTCCATCTTCAAATTTATTTAGCGAGCGATATGATTCACCGTTAAAAAAGCTCAGGCTAGAATAAATAATCCAAGCGAGGAAAAAGTTGACAGTTACACCACCAAGCATGATGATCAGTCTTTGCCAGGCTGGTTTGCTCCGGAACTCCCATGATTGTGCAGGTTTCTTGAGTTGCTCGGTGTCCATGCTTTCATCTACCATTCCGGCGATTTTC
Organism: Chryseobacterium sp.; assembly: GCA_015478785.1. Classification (GTDB taxonomy): domain Bacteria; phylum Bacteroidota; class Bacteroidia; order Flavobacteriales; family Weeksellaceae; genus Chryseobacterium_A. The sequence goes on from JADMKO010000016.1 coordinate 27,734, forward strand.
ACATATCCGCCTAAAGGCAACCATCCAATACCGTATTTGGTGCTTTCGGGATGCTTTCTCCAGTCGCTTTCCGGAAGATTCTCAATATTGACGGGAACTTCTTTGCTTTCGCCATTCACTAGGATTGTTTCTGTATCGGGCAGGTTTTTCGAAAGAAATTTAAACTTCCATTGGCCATTGATTTTCTTCATCGAAAAAAGAGAAAAATAAGGATCGAAAAACAGGAAGAATTTCTCTGCCCGGGTTCGAAACCATCTCGCTGGCAGAAAATGCCCAAGTTCGTGAAGAAGTACTAAAATTGATATGCTGAGAATGAATTGAAATATCTGAATTGCTAATTCCATTAAGTGTTTTAATTAATTTGCAAATGTAGTAATTATCAAAAGGATGCCAAATAAAAAGGTTCTCGAAGTTGAGAACCCTTTTTTATGATTTTATGAAGAGG
>JADMKO010000016.1:28188-44637 GCA_015478785.1 Chryseobacterium sp.
CTTAATCCAATACCGAATCTTCCCGCAAGGAAGTCTGAATTCCCGCTTCCGAACCAAATTCTCGGTCTCCAGTCGAAAGAGATATCCAATGGAGCACCTGAAATTTTATAATCTAAACCGGCAACTGGTACAATGGAAAATGCAGAATTCCCGTCACCAAAGCTTACTGCTGGCCCGGCTCCTACATACCACATTAAACCTGATGCTCCGCTGAAAGGCTGATGGTATTGGTATAGTGCCTGAACTGTAGTCATGTTTCCGCCGAATAATATGGAAAACTCACCGGCATTATTACCTGAAAAGAAATGCTTCAAATGTGGGCCTACGAGAGTTGATCCGTCACCGACGTCAATCAGTAATCCTGCTCCCGTTCTGTACGTTTGGGCATTTGTAAATTGGGTTCCTAAGAGAAGTGCAGCTCCTAATAATACTGCTGAAAATAGCTTTTTCATAATAGTAACTTTTAATGTTTATTTTAATTTATGTTTGAGTATTGATTCTAATTAAACAATAGGATTGACCGTCTCGAAAATCAGTGAATGGCAAACAAAAATAAGACCAAAGCGATAAAAACAGGCTGTATCACGGAATTGTTCTATCTTTAATGATTGTAAATCTTTTATCTGATGAAAATTTTAGGTCTCAATCAAAACATCCATTGGAAGGATAAAAACAGAAATTTCCAAGACATCGAAAAAGCGTTTGATCACCAGGAAAGCGACATATTTTTGCTTCCGGAAATGTTCCCGACAGGATTCTGTATGGAACCTGAAGACATTGCGGACAGAAATGAAGAATCTCTGAGTTGGATGAAAAGTTTTGCAAAAAATAAAAACGCAGCAGTCTGTGGAAGTGTGTCTATACACGAAAATCAAAAATTCTTTAACAGAATGTATTTTGTGGAACGTGACGGAAATTATACCCAATACGACAAAAAACATCTTTTTTCATTTTCCGGTGAGGACAAAGGATACACCGCAGGAAATAAAAGAATTATTACTCAGTATAAAGGCGTTCGGATTTTGCTTCAGATTTGTTATGATCTTCGGTTTCCGGTCTTCTCACGAAATAATGGAGATTACGATCTGATTTTGTACGTTGCAAACTGGCCTGAGAAAAGAGTAGAAGCGTGGCAACATCTTTTGAAAGCACGAGCCATCGAAAATCAGGCGTATGTTTTTGGATTAAACAGGATTGGTACGGATGGAAACGGATTATTTTACAAAGAAAGTTCCCATTGTTTTTTTGCAGATGGAAGCGAAATTTCACAAAAAGAAGGCGATCTAATTTCCGCAGAAATAAATCTGGAAAAACTGAATCATTTTCGGGAGCATTTCAGGTTTCTGGATGATCGCGATGCATTTGAAATCAAATAAAACTTAAACCGGCTCTAACTTTCTGAAAACTGTTTTAGCAGTTTGGTAAGGGTGTTCACATCATGAACACCGCTTTGCTTATACAGCAGTTCGCCATTTTTGAAAACGGCCAATGTGGGAACTCTACGAACGCCGTATTCAGTGGCAATAGCCGGAAACTGATCAACATCTATTTTTACGATTCTGGCCAAATCGCCAATATTTTCCTTTACCGCCGTGAGAACAGAAGACTGAACTTTGCACGGTCCGCACCACGTGGCAAAAAAATCGATAAGTACCGGACGTTCCGACTGAATCAGTTCTCTAAATTTCTGTGACATTTTACATTCAATTTAAATCGATAAATCAATTTTTTCTTCAATTTCTTTCGGCTCCGGAAGCTCCAGTTCCGGCGTGTCATCATCTGAAAATTCGTCTCTATACACCTGTATCAGCAGTACCGTCATAGAAACAAGGATGGGCCCGAAAACCAATCCGATAAAACCAAAAAGATTAAGCCCTAGAATAATTCCGAAGACCGTATTCAGTGGATGTATATTTTCAAGCTTTTTCAGCAAAGTAAATCTCATGATGTTATCCGTAAGCCCTACGATAATCATACAGTACAGCAAAACGCCCACACCTCCGAAAGTATCGCCCTCCGCAATCATAAAAATTCCTACCGGAACAAAAACGATTGCACCGCCTACAATAGGAATCATAGACGTAACTGCTGTTAATGCAAATAAAAGAACCGGGCTTGGCGCTCCGAAAATTAAATAACCAATAAGCGCTACCAAACCCTGTCCTATTGCAACTACCGGAATACCAACAGCATTTGCGATAACCAGTTTTCTGAATTTCTCGCCGATAAGATTGATATTGGCTTTTTTTAAAGGTGCTGCAGAAGCAACAAGTTTTTCGAAAAATCTGGGTTTTTCCAGCATAAAATACAGCATGAAAAACATCCCCGCAATCACGGAAAGTGTATTGAAAGTTCCGCTGAGTGCCGATGTGGAATAGTTGCCAGCCATCTCTTTGATCTTATCGAGGTTTTCTTTGCTTAGGATATCAATGTTGGTTTTGGTGTAAACATAATCATGAATTTTATCAAGAAAAACATTGAATTTCTCCAGATATTCTTTAGAATCTCCAATTCGTTCTATGATCAGATCTACCAACAGATATACAGGAATTACCAACACGATGATGCCTAAAAAAACGATCAGTAAAGATGCCCACACAGGTTTCCATTCTTTTTCTTCCTGAAGATAAAAATTGAGATTTCGGCATACAATATACAATGTGAGCGCACCCAAAAGCGCAGGAAGAAACATGGAAAGATTAAATAAAATCAGCAAAACCATGACGGTGATGATCAGCAGCAGGAATACCTGTTTTATTTTTACTCCGCTGATCTGGTATTTTCTGTTGGGCATATTCAAATATTTTGGCGTAGTGTCAACAAATCAAATGTACAAATTATGTTCTTGTTTTCAGCGCTTTGACGAAAATTTACTGTTTTGCCGGCCGCTCTTCTTCCCGGAATATTCCTTTATAAAGAACATAAATCATCGAATTGGTGAAAGCAAATGTAAACGGAATGCCTATTATTGTGATCATCCCAACGAATTTGAAAATAATAGAAAATAGAATTCCAGCCAGAATTAATGGAAAAAACTTTTTCCAGGCCGTAATGTTGAGGTTAAACGTTTGAAAAATCCGCAGATTTCTGAAAAACATCAATGGCGCACTGAACAAGGTGATGCCTACCCAGATAATCCCAAGAAAAACCGTCGGCGCAGTGAGGCTGAATACCATAAACCAGAAAAAATAATAGCTGGCATAATTGAAAAAATTGATTCCGACATATCCCGCAAACAGGTCTTGAACTACGAGAGGTTCTTTCAGGTCAAGTTTTCTGAACATTTTGTAAAGTCCCATATTTAAAGGGAAAAGAAAAGTAAGGACACCAATAATAACCCAAGAAAAATTACCATAATTAGGATTGGCAATGATTTTTTTCTGCGCTTCTGCATACGCTTCCATTCCGTTTTTAAGTTCATCTACACTGGCCAGATAATCTTCCATAATGCCATAATATTCAGCAAAATAAAACAACACCGTAATAAGTATCGAAATATAAAGGAGGCTGAACATTACCTGATACATCAGCGTTCTGGTCCAATAGGAAAATGCTTCTCCAATAATCGTTGAAATTCCGACTTTTTCAGGGTTATTTCCGTTCATCTTTTTAATTTTGCACAAAAGTAAGACTAAATAAATTATTTTTGTTTCATGATTACAGGTTTTCATCCGGCTTTCGACAGAATGGATGCGCTTTCCGGGGAGAAAGTTCCTTTCTTTTTCATGATTGATTTTTTGTCTGAAAATATCGTTTTATATACTGTAGAAGAGCTTTCAAACTCCGGAATTCTTATTGATTTTTCTCATTTCAAAAATTTTGAGGTACCAGAAGTTTTGCCGGAACTGACTGAGTTTACAGCATATCCCGAATCTCAGGAATCCTACAAAAAAGGGTTTGATTATGTTCAGGAAAATCTGAAATTGGGAAATTCCTATCTCACCAATTATACCCGAAAAACAGAAATAAAAACCAATCTCACACTGAAGGAAATTTTCTTCATTTCTAAAGCAAAATATAAAGTTTTGTATCAGGATCAGTTGGTGTTTTTCTCACCTGAAACTTTCGTAGAAGTTTGTGAAGGTAAAATTTTCACGCATCCTATGAAAGGAACAATCGATGCGGAAATTGAAAATGCGGCCGAGATTCTCAAAAATAATGTTAAAGAAAAAGCGGAACATTACACTGTGGTCGATCTCTTGCGGAACGACCTGAGTATGGTGGCTGATGAGGTGAAAGTAGAGGAATTTCAACGAATAGATTTCATCAGGACCAGGCAAAAAGATCTGTATGCCATGAGTTCTGAAATTTCCGGAATTTTAAAACCTGAATTTCTCGGAAAAACAGGAAGTATTATGAAAACCTTGCTTCCTGCAGGTTCGGTTTTGGGCGCACCTAAACCAAAAACGCTGGAAATTATTCTGGATTCTGAAGGATATAAAAGAGGTTGGTATACCGGAGTTTGTGGTTGGTTCGATGGCGAAAACCTGGATAGTTGCGTGATGATCCGTTTCATAGAAAAAGAAAATGGAATACTTTATTTTAAAAGCGGCGGCGGCATCACACATCTGAGCAATTTAGAAGATGAATATCAGGAAATGAAAAACAAAATTTATGTTCCGGTTCATTGAAAGCATCAAGGTTGAAGAGCAGAAAGCCGTTCTTTTGGAGTGCCATCAGAAAAGAGTGAACGATACTTTCAAACATTTCAAAAAAGAAAATCCGCCACATTTGTTGAAAATTTTCCGGGAACTTCAGCATGTGGAAAACGGTTTGTTTAAACTTCGGGTTGTGTATGACTTAGAAGGAAATTATGAATTTGAAATTCAGCTTTATTCAGTTCCGTTAATTTCTGATTTTCAATTGGTCAATGGGGATAATTTGAAATATTGCTTTAAGTATGAAAACAGACAATTTTTTACTGAATTGAAATCAGAAGCAAAAGCTGAAGAAATCATGATTGTGCAAAATGGGCATATTACAGATACCTCTTTCAGCAATCTTATTTTCCTGAGAAATAAAACATGGTTTACGCCTTCTACTTACCTTCTGAACGGTGTCCAGCGACAGTTTCTTCTGAAAAACAATCAAATTAGAGAGACAGAAATCACGGTAGGAAACCTGAAAACATTTTCCCATTTCAGGATTATTAATGCCATGAATGATATGAATTCAGGAATTATTTATCCCATTGGAAAAATCATCAACCCGCTTGGTTAATAAGTAGTTATCAGTCTTTTAGGTATTCAAAATAATTTTTCAGGATTTCTGCATTTTCAATTTCACGGGTGATAACTTCCAGGATTTTCGGTTTTTCACTCGTTCGGAAAAATCCGTCTAACACGCGTTCCAGTGTTCCGTCATCTTCTACTTTAATATATTCAAAACCAAAATGTTGCGCAAGATGCCTGGCTTGTAAAGTGTGTGAAGTAGCTATAAACTCGTCCAATGCGTTGCTCGCTTTGGAAGGCCCGGGAATAATTTTAAAAATATCGCCGCCGCCGTTATTGAACACAACAATTCTCGTGTAAGGTGGAATGTATTGGTTCCATAATCCATTGATGTCGTAGAAAAAACTGAGTTCGCCGGTTACCAATAACACAGGGTTTTTATCCGCCATTGCAAAACCCATCGCTGTGGAAGTGGAGCCGTCTATTCCGCTGGTTCCACGGTTGCAGTAAACTTTAAACTTTTGAAAATCAAAAAGTTGCGCATACCGAATCGCAGAACTATTACTGAAGTGAATGTTATAGTTTGCGGGTGTTTTTTCTGCTAATAATTTGAAAAGATAAAAATCAGAAAAACCGGTTTGCAGTGCATATTCCTGATGTTTTGCATCTTTCTTTTCCCTCAGTATTTCCCAAAGATTGAAATAAGGTTGAGGTTCCAGATTGATGGCTTTCAGCAGCTTACTAAAAAAGACTTCGGGTTTTGCAGTGATTTGTTGTGTCAGCGAAAAGTAGGTATCTGGTTGCCAGATTTCATCAATATGCCAATGATTTTTGGGTTTAGCTTTTCTCAAAAACTGTTTTACTCTTTTGGAAACTACATTTTGTCCGATGGTAATGAGCAAATCCGGAGCGTATTTTCGTTCATCTTCATCATTAAAACCAAATACGTAACGATCGATATGGGAAAAGAACTTCTCATTATTCAGGTTGGAATTGGCTTCGGTTAAAACCACAACACTGTGATTTTTAACCAATTGTGAAAGCTGCATTTGCAGTTCCTCGCTGTAATGCCGGGTTCCGGCCAAAATGAGAATTCTTTTAGAAATGTTCCAGTCGGCAGTGAGTACGGCCGGTAAATGATAATTTTTCTTTTGGATGGTATTTTCCACATCAGCAAACAAAGGAAGTTCCGAAACCAGCTCATATAACGGTTCCGAAAGTGGAATGTTAATGTGCACCGGGCCTTGTTTTTCCAGACAAAGTTCGATTGCTTTTTTTACGATATCAAAATTATATTCATCAGCATTTTCCTCATCATCTTCTTTCAACTGAAAATCTCCGTAACTGTGTTGGTTGAAAAGATTTTTTTGTCTGATGGTTTGCCCGTCGAATAAATCCACGAAATCTTCTGGCCGGTCTGCAGTTAAGAGTAATAACGGGACGTTTTGATAAAAAGCTTCGGTAACGGCCGGATAATAATTTGCTGCTGCCGAACCGCTGGTGCACGTTACGGCAACGGGATTTTTCAGGCTTTTTGCCATTCCGATGGCGACAAATCCGGCACTTCTTTCATCCACGATGCTGTAACAGTTGAAACTTTCTGTTTCCGAAAAATGAATAGAAATAGGTGCATTGCGCGAACCGGGAGAAATGATAAAATGCCTGATTCCATAGGCTTCCAGAAGGTGTGCCAAAATTTGGACACTGCGTTTCGATGAAAACTGTTTCATACCACAAAGGTAGTGGTTTTTTGAAGTGGATTGTACATCAGTCTACAACTTTAAGATTTGCTCTGTTATGAGAATTTGTTTACTTTTATCAGACAATAAATTTAAAATGATTTAAAATTATAAATTATGACAAAGTGGAGCAAAAAAACATGGGAAGGATTTTTTTGCGTAATTATATTTATTGCACTTTTAGTTTTTGTGTTAATTGACTAAGACTAAAATATACCTCAAAATAAACTTATGAAAACCCATACTGCCAATTATTTTGACACTTTTATAGAAGTAGCTGACGACACAAAAGCAGAAGCCGGAACGCCGCCACCAGTGAAGGAAAAGAAAACTGTGGCCGCAATGCAGTATGAACTTTTGAGGAAAAATCCGTATCGTTATACGTCGGATGATATTCTGTTTCAGGTGTATGCGGACAGAAATGAGGTTGACAAAGGAGATTACACTGAAGTTAGAAAAGTTTTTTTCTCCAAAGGACAGTCTTGTTTCCGAGCTTCGCCGTTAACGAAAAATTATGGGTTTGGAATTCACAGCGATAGTAACGGTAAAATTGCGCTTTATGGAATGGAAACAAAAGAATATCAAAAATTCATGGCAGATTCAAACGTCAAAAAGGTAAAAGCGATGAGATCTCAGACAAAGTAAGCGGTTATTTTGAACACTAAATAATTCGCACACTATAAAAAAAACAGCTCCCCGAAAGGAACTGTTCACACTCAAAAAAATCGTTGTAAGGTTACCGGAGTCTGTCCACAGATTTTACGAGCCTTTCATCTCTGCGGATGTAAATATTCGCCATAAAAAGGCAAAATATCGCTATCACAGGAAAGACGGGCTCAATACCTTTCTCAGGAAAAGAAATTCCTCCAGATAAACTGAGCAGCCAGTACATCAATAAACCAACCAACAAAACGTTTATAAACAAGTTGAACGTATTCAACATGAGTTGTCTTTGTCTTTGCTTATAACTGAAAATGGAAACGATCGCTACAATAAATGAAACCAAACTCATCGCCGCAACGATATATTGGCTTCCGAAAATTTCCGCATCCAACCCGGTAAAATGCAGAGCCGCTGCGGATAATGCAGCGATGAACAGGAAAACAGTCTGTATTCTTTGTAACATTTTCAGCTAATAGAGCGCAAAAATAGCACAAATTTTGTTCAATTCAAAAATAAGTGTAGATTTGCAGTACAGATTCCTTGGAAAAAAGTCGCCCGACTTGTTTTCTTATCAACTATCTTACAATAACAACATTTTTTTACGAAACATACCTATCATTACTATATGTTCAACTTAGAAACGCTAAGGTCTAAATCCATTTCAGAACTGACCAAAATTACCAAAGATTTGGGCGTGAAAGTAACCAAAAACAGCGATCCTGACACCATCATTTTCGCTATTCTTGATTTTCAGGCTTCCAATACCAAAATAGCCAAAGAATATTACCTCGCTTCCGAGAATCCTGCAAAGGAAGAAGAAACACAAAAAGCACCGGAGCAAGTGAAAAAAACAACTCCCAGAAAGCGGAGTACACCAAAACCCAAGCCTGAGGAAGTAAAACCCAAACCGGAAACTGCCGAAGAAAAATCAGAAGTCACAGATATACTTACCATTCCGGCTCCAGCGGCGGTACAGGTACAGCCAACAGAGCAAACTCAAGCCCCCACTTCTGATAAAAAGAAAAGACAAAGGGTAGACAACAAAACCGAATCTGAAAAATCGCAACCTGCTGAAAAACCAGCTCCGGCATCTTCCGAAAAAACGGAAACTCCACCAGCACCACAGCCTAAACAACAGCATCCAAATCAGGCCAACAGCGGTGCGAAGCAACATCATTCTCAGCATCAGCATAAAAATCCCAATCAACAAAAAAATACAGAACCGCAGCAGGAGTCTGAATCTAAAAAGGAATTTAATTTCGACGGCCTTGTTATCATCGAAGGGGTTCTCGAAATTTTGCCAGACAATTACGGCTTTCTTCGTTCTTCGGATTTCTCCTACATTTCTTCCCCTGATGATGTATACGTATCTACCTCTCAAATCCGGAATTTCGGCCTGAAAACAGGAGATACTGTAAAAGGAATTGTAAGGTTGCCAAAAGAAGGAGAGAAATATTTTTCACTTCAGAAACCATTGGAAGTAAACGGAAGAGATCTGGCTTTCATCAAGGATCGTGTTGCTTTTGAATATTTAACACCACTTTTTCCTGAAGAGAAATTCAATCTTGCCGGAAAAGAGTCTACGATATCCACCCGCGTGGTCGATTTATTTTCACCTATCGGAAAAGGACAACGTGCCATGATTGTTGCGCAACCCAAAACCGGTAAAACCATGTTGTTGAAGGACATTGCCAATGCTATAGCAGCCAATCATCCCGAAGCTTATATGATGGTTCTTCTGATCGATGAACGTCCGGAGGAAGTTACTGACATGGAAAGGAGCGTGAATGCGGAAGTAATTGCTTCTACCTTTGATGAAGCTGCAGATAAACATGTAAAAGTAGCGAATTTGGTTCTTGCAAAAGCCCAGAGAATGGTAGAATGCGGACACGATGTTGTGATTCTGCTGGATTCTATCACCCGATTGGCAAGAGCTTATAATACCGTAACGCCTGCTTCCGGGAAAGTTCTTTCCGGCGGTGTGGATGCCAATGCGCTTCACCGTCCGAAAAGATTTTTTGGAGCTGCAAGAAATATTGAGGGTGGCGGATCTTTAACCATTATCGCTACTGCTCTTATTGACACAGGTTCTAAAATGGACGAAGTGATTTTTGAAGAATTTAAAGGAACCGGGAATATGGAACTTCAGCTCGACCGAAAAATTGCGAATAAAAGAGTATATCCGGCCATTGATTTGGTGTCCTCCAGTACAAGACGGGATGACTTGCTTCTGGATGAAAACACCCAACAAAGAATGTGGATTTTCAGAAAATATCTTTCTGATATGAATCCTTTGGAAGCGATGGAATTTGTTCAGAAAAATATAAAAGGAACATTGAACAACGAGGAGTTCCTTATGTCGATGAACCGTTAATAGTAGCTTTCATCAATTATTGATATAATTTTTTTAAAAAATGTTATAAGTTAAAAGAGCGTAAAGATCACTATCTTTGAAACTAATTAAAATCAACAATATGTCATTTGAATTACCGAAATTAGGATATGCGTACGATGCATTAGAACCAACTATTGATGCTAAAACGATGGAAATCCATCATACAAAGCACCATCAGGCTTATATTGATAATCTGAATAAAGCCATCGCAGGCACCGAACTGGAAGGTAAATCTATTGAAGAAATCTGCAGAACAGGAGCAGATAAACCTGCTGTTAGAAATAATGGAGGGGGACATTTCAATCACACGCTTTTCTGGGAGATTTTGACACCTGGTGGAAGCAAAGAACCAACAGGAAACGTGAAAAATGCAATTGAAAAATTGGGAGGATTTGATAAATTCAAAACTGACTTTTCAGAAGCGGCTAAAACAAGATTCGGTTCCGGTTGGGCTTGGTTATGTAAGATGGAAGATGGTTCCGTAGAAATTTGTTCAACTCCAAATCAGGACAATCCGCTAATGCCTAATGCAGGTTGCGACGGAACGCCAATCCTTGGTTTAGATGTCTGGGAACATGCGTATTATCTTAATTATCAGAACAGAAGACCCGATTATGTTGCTGCTTTTTTTGAAGTAATCAATTGGGATAAAGTGGAAGAACTCTTCAATAAATAGACTTTTCTAAAATAAACGAAGGAAAAAAGACTGTTTTTACGACAGTCTTTTTTTTTCTTATACACTCCAGAATTCACGATCCAGGCTTCGGTATTGAATGGCTTCTGAAATATGGTCGCTCTCTATATTGTCCAGCCCTTCTAAGTCGGCAATCGTCCTTGCTACTTTTAGAATTCTGTCATAAGCCCGTGCAGAAAGATTCAGTTTTTCCATCGCCAGTTTGATCAGATTTTTAGATGCTTCCTCCAGCTCACAGTGTTTTTCTATTTCTTTCGGTCCCATCTGCGCATTATAACTGATGTCGAGATCCTTATAACGATCGGTTTGTTTGGCTCTGGCTTTCAGAACCCTTTCCCGGATATCTCGACTGCTTTCTCCTTTTCGTTTATCTGAAAGTTGGTCAAATTCCACTTTTTGAACTTCAATATGAATATCAATTCTGTCCAGTAACGGGCCGGAAAGTTTGCTCATATACCGTTGCATTTCAAATGCGGTGGAAGTATTATTCGGATCATCAGGAAAATATCCACTCGGACTGGGATTCATACTTGCAACCAACATAAAACTCGCCGGATAATTCACCGTGAACTTCGCTCTAGAAATCGTTACCACACGGTCTTCTAAAGGTTGCCGCATTACTTCCAGAACCGTTCTTTTAAATTCCGGCATTTCGTCCAGAAACAAAACACCGTTGTGTGCTAAAGAAATTTCTCCCGGTTGGGGATAGCTGCCACCACCAACCAAAGCTACATCAGATATCGTATGATGAGGGCTTCGGAATGGTCTCACTGTCATCAGAGAAGTTTCCGAACCTATTTTTCCGGCAACAGAATGAATTTTGGTAGTCTCCAGAGCTTCTTTCATGGTTAATGGCGGCAATACACTCGGAATTCGTTTTGCCAACATGGTTTTTCCGCTTCCCGGAGGCCCGATCAAAATAATATTATGTCCGCCAGCTGCGGCAACTTCCATCGCTCGTTTAGCCGTTTCCTGTCCTTTTACCTCAGAAAAATCAAATGGAAAATCATTCATTTTTTCCTGAAATTCTTTCCGGGTATCCCATTCTGTGCGTTCCAGCGGAATTCCTTCATCAAAGAAATCAATAACTTCTTTAATATTTTCGACACCGTACACCTCCAGCTGGTTCACAATTGAGGCTTCGCGGGTATTTTGTTTTGGGAGAATAATTCCTTTAAACCCTTCTTCGCGGGCTTTTATTGCGATGGGAAGAATCCCTTTTATTGGTTGTAATCCGCCGTCCAGAGACAGTTCGCCCATGATAATATAATCAGAAACCTGCTCACCCTGTATCTGTCCCGACGCGATCAGAATGCCAATGGCGATGCTCAGGTCATAAGCAGAACCTTCTTTTCTGAGATCGGCTGGAGCCATATTAATGGTGATTTTCTTTCCTGGAATTTTAAAACCCACATTTTTTAATGCTGCGGAAATTCTGTGGCTGCTCTCTTTAATAGCGTTGTCGGGCAGGCCAACCAAATAATAGCCTACACCTGGCGTATCTACATTCACCTCGATGGTAATGGTTTGCGCAGAAACTCCATAAATAGCACTTCCATAGATTTTTACAAGCATGACATTTGGTTTAATAGGTAAAAATAAGAAGTTTCTGCCATACAAAAAATAGGAATTTTCCTATTTTTTCAGTCCTTTTTTATCATTACTTTTGTTTATCCGTTTACGAATACGCCTTTGATAAGTGAAAAATTTATTTCCGGAATGACATAAAAGTCAATTCAAACGAACAATTTTTTAAATATGATACAAAATATTCCCATCGAAAAAGTGCTGTTTCTCGATATCGAAACCGTACCGAGCGCTTCAGCTTGGGAAGATCTTCCCGATTCCGAGAAAAAACTCTGGGACAAGAAAACTTTTCATCAACGCAAGAACGAACTGACAGCTGAAGACTTTTATCAGGAACGGGCCGGTGTGATGGCAGAATTTGGGAAGATTATTTGTATTTCTATCGGAAAAATAGAGAAAAACGGAAAACTTCATATTAAAAGCTTTTATGGAGACGATGAAAAAGCTTTGCTGGAAGAGTTTGGTGAAATTTTTAACAGACCTAAATTAAGAGATTCCATCTTGTGTGCACATAACGGAAAAGAATTTGATTTTCCGTGGATTGCCCGTCGTTTTCTCATTAACGGAATGCAGCCTCCGATCCCGTTTCAGATGTACGGAAAGAAACCTTGGGAAATTCCGCATATTGATACAATGGAACTCTGGAAATTCGGGGATTATAAATCTTATATTTCTCTGGAACTTTTGGCTCATGTATTTCAAATCCCTACGCCTAAAGACGATATCGATGGTTCACAGGTTTCATCAATCTATTATATTGATAAAGATTTATTTAGAATCGTTCAATATTGTGAGAAAGATGTCTTAACTTTGGCCAATATTTTCCGCAGAATGAGACAGGAAGAATTGCTTATTAAAAAAGAGGAATAATTCAGGATGCGGTAAAAATTTTGAATTATGAAGTTAAATGACGAAAAAATAGCCAATTTAGGCGATAATATTATTAAAGCACTCAAAACCGTTTATGACCCTGAAATACCGGTCGATATTTATGAACTAGGACTTATTTACGATGTACAGATTTCTGAGGAAGCCGAGGTAAAAGTAGTGATGACTTTAACAACGCCTAACTGCCCCGTTGCTGAAAGTATGCCCGCCGAAGTGAAAGAAAAAGTAGCCGGCGTAGAAGGTGTCAAATCTGTAGATCTGGAACTTACTTTTGAACCGGCATGGCATAAAGATATGATGAGTGAAGAAGCAAAATTCGAACTTGGTATTTTATTCTGATTGAAAATAGGTTTTAATAGAAATTATATTCATCATCTTCATCTACAGGAATATTCCGAAGGAAATTGTCAAATTCTTCACCGGAATAATTGCTTTCTGCGCCATAAGAATCGATGATAATTCCCTTGTTTCCCTTTTGATCTACAGCTACATAAAGCACCGCATTATCTTCCGGGCTGCTGTCACCTTCAAAACGGAAAGTTTTTAATATTTTTAAATCTTCTGGCTGGTAAGCATGCTCATTACCTTCCAAAATCATCTGCAGATTTTCATGCATCCGAAATTCATTCGTAATTCCTTTATCGGCTAGCTTACTCATTATTTGGCTCATGGTGAGCATCGGTTTTGGTTTTTCCATTGTATTTTAATTTGTGATGATCAAATATAAAAATATTGCTTAACGAAAACCTTATACAATTATAATGATTTCTTATTTTTAAAGACCAAATATTAGTATCCGTGATTAACCCTGAAATTTTGAAAGAGATCTGCGTTGTGAGAATGCCTTTCGGTAAGTATAAAGATACCGTTTTGGCCGATTTGCCGGTTTCATATCTTGAATGGTTCATGCGTAACGGTGGTTTCCCGAAAGGTAAACTCGGGATGCAGCTTTCTACGATTTACGAAATTAAAATTAACGGTTTAATGGATTTGCTAACACCGCTACGTGGAAATACGAAGAATGAATCGCCCAAAAAGAAGATTTTCAGATTTTAAGAAGCGGTGGACGGAGAAGTCGTTCTAACCTTTCAGCACAGCAATCTCATCCCGTAATTTCGCAGCTTTTATAAAATCAAGATTTTTCGCTGCTGTTTCCATGGCTTTCTGTTTTTCAGCAATCAGCTTATCCAAATCCGCTTCGCCATAAGTTTCGCGCTGTTCAGCAACCTGTTTTAAGATCTCTTTCTGCGTATATTTTTCATCTGGGAAATCCTTAGCTCTTCCCACCAAGGCTTCAGATATTTTTTTGTTGATCTGAGTTGGAACAATATTATTTTCCAGATTGTATTGCATCTGTTTATCTCGTCGGTAATTGGTTTCATCGATGGCAGCCTGCATGCTTTTAGTGATTTTATCCGCATACAATATTGCTCTTCCGTTGATATTTCTTGCAGCCCGCCCAATAGTCTGAATCATCGAGCGTCTTGACCTCAACATTCCTTCCTTGTCTGCATCTAAAATTGCAACAAGAGAAACTTCAGGTAAATCCAAGCCTTCCCTCAAAAGATTCACTCCAATCAGAACGTCAAAAAGCCCGGTGCGTAAATCCTGCATAATCTGGATCCGCTCCAAAGTTTCCACATCAGAATGAATGTATCTGCTTCTGATTCCAAATCTTGTAAAGTATTTTGTGAGTTCTTCCGCCATTTTCTTAGTAAGCGTTGTCACCAAAACGCGTTCGTCAATTTCTGCCCGTTTTTGAATTTCTTCCATCAAATCATCAATCTGATTAATCGTTGGCCGAATATCGATCACAGGATCCAGAAGTCCCGTCGGACGGATGATCTGTTCCACATATTCACCGCCGGTTTTTTCCAGTTCGTAATCTGCCGGTGTTGCGGAAACATAAATCACTTGGTTTTGCATTCCCTCAAATTCTTCAAATTTCAGCGGACGATTGTCCATCGCGGCCGGAAGCCGGAAACCGTATTCTACCAAAGCTTCTTTACGGCTACGGTCGCCGCCGTACATGGCGTGAACCTGCGGAATTGTCGCGTGAGATTCATCAATTACCATGAGAAAATCTCGTGGAAAGTAATCTAAAAGACAAAAAGGCCTTGATCCGGGCAACCTTCCGTCAAGATAGCGGGAATAATTTTCAATTCCGGAACAATATCCAAGTTCTTTAATCATTTCTAAATCCAGTTCTGTGCGCTCCTGCAAACGCTTGGCTTCCAGGGGTCTTTCAATGCTGTTGAAAAAGTCTACCTGTTTTACCAAATCATCCTGAATATCCCGAATGGCACCGTTTAACGTTTCTTTTGAAGTCACAAAAAGATTGGCGGGATAGATTTGAATTTGGTCGAAATTACTTTCCACATTTCCTGAAACCGGATCAAAAGTTTGAATTTTCTCGATCACATCACCAAAAAAATGAACCCGAACAGCATTGTCCGCATACGCTGGGAAAATATCAATAACATCGCCTTTCACCCTGAAAGTTCCTCGCTGAAACTCATTTAGTGTTCTGGCATATAAGGCATTAACCAACGAATGCAATAGCGCAGTTCTGGTCACCTTATCACCGACCGCAATTGAAATAAGGGATTTATGAAATTCGTTTGGGTTTCCAATACCGTAAATGCAGGAAACGGAGGCAACTATCAGAACATCCCGCCTTCCGGAAAGCAAACTCGCAGTCGCCGAAAGTCTTAGTTTCTCAACTTCTTCATTTATGGAAAGGTCTTTTTCGATGTAAGTTCCGCTCGAAGCAATGTACGCTTCAGGCTGGTAGTAGTCGTAGTAAGAAACAAAATATTCAATCGCATTTTCCGGGAAAAATTCCTTGAACTCCATAAAAAGTTGTGCTGCCAACGTTTTATTGTGTGCTAAAACGATGGTTGGCCGCTGAATGTTATTCACAACATTGGCTATGGTGAAAGTTTTCCCGGAACCCGTAACTCCCAGAAGCGTCTGATATTTTTCGCCGATTTCTATTCCCTCTGTCAATTTTTCTATTGCCTTAGGCTGGTCACCGGTAGGTTTAAAGTCGGAATGGAGATTAAATTTCATTGTTCAAAAATACAAAAAGAAAAAAGTAATGTCAGCACATCATGGTTCTATTTAATTCTGAAATAATAAGCATAAAAGCTATAACCTGTCAATTCAGAAATGAACTATTTTTACTAAAATTTTGAATAAATGAACAGTGCATTTAAATTTCTGGCTGTGGCGACATTATTTCTTGCAGGTTGCCAAAACAATACCAAAAGCCAAAACGGATCTTCGGAAACGGTTGGGACAGCCACCTTC
>JADMKO010000017.1:0-749 GCA_015478785.1 Chryseobacterium sp.
CATGATGACAAAGATATTTTTTCATTCCCCATCGCGCATGGTCAGCATGAGCATGGGTGATGACTGCGAAATCCACGGGAAACCACGGATCAATGTAAAAATTCCCCTGCGGACAGTATATTCCTTTGTTTGTAAATTCAATTAATTTCATATCAAATCAACATTCCCTTCCGTTTTGATTCGGAATTTATAAACCTAAAAATACGGTTAGTTTTCAAAAATCCGGCCACATCGGGTCATTTTAAAATGAGTGAAGATTCTAAATATTTTTTACCGGATGATTAAATTGACAATGTAATCAACCATATTCATCACCAAAAAAAACCTATCTTTGCCACAATGCGTATTACTTTACGACATATCCTCATCTTTAAACACTTCTTAATTCTGTGTCTTGGTGCATTTGCATTAAGTCCATGCATCGTAAAAGAAGCCATGTTTGGCTCTGCAGAGATAGAATACACCCGACCATTCAATAAAACGAAGACCACAAATACGATAAATATTTGTGCGTATTTCCAACGTGAAAGCCTTCAGATTTCGGCCGACCAAAAGACGAAAATCAAGCATCAAACTGAACATTTTTATTTCTCAGAATATCCGTTTTTTGAAATTAATTTTGATAAAGTAAAAAGCACTTTTTCAGAAGGATTCTCGGGGAATAGTCCTCCCAAATATATTTTGTTTAAAAGACTGAAAATAGCTGTTGCGTGATTTTGTAAATTCCGCGATCATCACAAACTTTTCAC
>JADMKO010000017.1:759-7446 GCA_015478785.1 Chryseobacterium sp.
AAATATAGCAATCAATGAAACTTACTATTGACAATACGGCGTACACCAATGCCGGGCTTTTTACATTATCCCTTCGATGGGTTATCGGCTGGACTTATTTTTCAGCATTTTGGAGACGTCTGATTTTAGACAATAAACTAATTCCGGAAGAAGCAGGTTACATCGGCGAGAAATTCAATCATTTCCTTCCCAACGCTTTAGGCATTCGCCCTGTTATTGAATATCTGGTCACTCATCCGGAAGCGTTACATCTTTCGATGGTTATTTTCACGATTGTAGAAGCCATCGTTGGATTGTGCATCATTTTAGGCCTGTTTACAAGACTGATGAGCGTGGGAATATTTTTCCTTGCTATGGGAATATTACTGGGTTCCGGATGGATTGGAACCACATGTCTGGATGAATGGCAGATTGGTGTTTTAGGCGTATCCAGCGGATTTGTCCTCTTACTTACCGGAAGCGGGTCATATTCTCTGGATCAGTATTTCATGAACAAAAACTACGCATTCACTCACAAAAAATGGTTTTCATTTCTAGGTTCAGGAGTGCTTCCTCTCAGAAATCTGCGCGTGAAAGTGCTGGTGATGTCCTCAGTTATTTTTGGACTTACTTTGTTTACGAATCAATATTTTCACGGTGGTGTTTTTGGAACCCTTCATAATAAATCAGTAAAGCCGAAAGTGGAGATTTCTAATATTCATTATCAGGGTTCTTTGCTGACTTTTGAATTATTCAGGGTCGAAGGTGCCGATGTTTACGGTTCATTTCTGATCGGAATCGAAATTCTGGACGAAAATAAAAATATTGTGAAGTCTCTTTTTCATCAACAACTTGCGGAATTTCCCACCGATAAAATTCACAATCACTATGTGGCAAAAATTAAACCCGGAAAACACAGCTTGGTCTTGCCGCTTGGTGCCAAAGCAGATATAACTCTTGATTTAGAAGAAACTCAAATTAAAAAAAACTATCTGCTGAGACTGACGGACATCAGCGGAATAGAATGGACAGCGGAACTACCTTAGTTTTTTAAAATCTGCCGTTGTCATCTTCGGCAGATTTTAATAAGTTCAACTTGCTCATTCTATATTTGCTTTATCCTTCTGTTTTTTTAGAATTTATAGTGGAATTTTTAAGCTGAAGTGAAGCCGAATTTTCCGCTACGTTGCTGAGGATCCGGAGAATTCTTCGTATATTTGCATCAAATTTCATAAAAAATAAAGATCAGCAATGGCGATTAGAATAACAGATGAATGTATCAATTGCGGGGCGTGTGAGCCGGAATGCCCGAACAACGCAATTTATGAAGGTGCTGTAGACTGGAAAGCGTCCGACGGTACGGCGCTGAAAGGGATGGTAACAATGAAGTCCGGATTAACCATTGATGCCGATGCGCCACAGGAACCGGTGAGTGACGATGTCTATTTTATAGTGACCGATAAATGTACCGAGTGTATAGGCTTCCATGAAGAGCCACAGTGCGCTGCGGTATGCCCGGTAGACTGCTGCATCCCTGACGAAGATCATGTGGAAAGCGAAGAAAGCTTGCTCATCAAAAAAGCTTTTTTGCATGGAGAATAAACAATAGCCCCGGTAACTGTGGGCTATTTCCTTTTTTAAACCTAAAACCAAACCCAAAACACGCTCAATAATATGAAAAAACACAATTTCAGCGCAGGCCCTTGTATTTTGCCTCAGGAAGTTTTTGAACAATCCGCTGCCGCCATTCTGGATTTCAACGGTTCCGGACTGTCACTTTTGGAAATCTCACACCGGAGCAAAGATTTTGTTCCCGTAATGGAAGAAGCCAGAGCCATTGTAAAAAGATTGATGAAACTTGGCGATGAATACGAAGTCCTGTATTTGGGCGGCGGGGCAAGTTTACAATTTGCCATGGTTCCTTTCAACCTGATGAAACAGAACGGAGGCCATGCTGCGTATCTGGATACTGGAGTTTGGGCATCAGGCGCCATCAAAGAAGCTGAAAAACTGGGAAAAGTTGATATTATCGGGTCTTCCAAATCCGAAGGATATACTTATATTCCTAAAAATTATACCGCAGGTCCGGAATATGATTATTTCCACTGCACTTCCAATAACACGATTTACGGAACTCAGATGAAAACTTTTCCGAAGGTAGATACCCTGATGGTATGTGACATGAGTTCGGACATTTTTTCAAGAAAAATTGATTTTTCACAATTTGATCTGATCTATGCCGGGGCACAGAAAAATATGGGTCCTGCAGGTGTTACCCTCGTGGTAGTAAAAAAAGAAATCCTCGGTAAAACCGGCAGAAATATTCCTTCCTATCTGGATTATTCACTTCATATTTCCAAAGATTCCATGCTGAATACGCCTCCGGTATTTCCGGTGTATGCCAGCTTGCTGACCCTTCAACATCTTGAAAAAAATGGCGGTATCGCTGCTGCAGAAGAAAAAAATATTGCCAAAGCAGCACTTTTGTATGGAGAAATCGACCGCAATCCGCTGTTTGAAGGTTTCTGTGCAGAAGAAGACCGTTCGCTGATGAATGTCTGTTTCAAAATTACGGACGAAACCCGCAAAGAATCATTCGATGCTGCCTGGAAAGCTGCCGGAATCAACGGGCTGAACGGACACCGAAGTGTAGGCGGCTATCGCGCTAGCCTGTACAACGCTCTTCCTTTGGAAAGCGTAAAAATACTCACCGACGTTATGAAATCTCTATAACCAAAAAACTAATAACATTTACAAGTATGAAAATTTTAGCCAACGACGGAATTTCCCAAGCCGGTGAAAACGCACTGAAAGAAGCCGGACTCCAACTCCTTGAACACAAAGTTGCACAGGAACAGCTAGCTCCTTTCATTAATGAGCATCAGGTCGATGTTTTGCTGGTACGCAGTGCAACTCAGGTAAGAAAAGAACTGATTGATGCCTGCCCAAGCCTGAAAATTATTGGCCGCGGTGGTATCGGTATGGACAATATTGATGTGGAATATGCCCGTGCAAAAGGGATTCTTGTGATAAATACTCCTACTGCTTCGTCCCGATCAGTAGCAGAAATGGTATTTGCACATTTCTTTTCTCTCGCCCGTTTCCTACATGAATCCAACAGAACGATGCCGCTGGAAGGCGAACTGAAATTCTCCGAACTGAAAAACTCATCTTCCACAGCTGTAGAACTTCCGGGTAAAAAGCTGGGAATTATCGGATTTGGAAGCATCGGTAAAGAAGTTGCCAAAATGGGAATCGCACTGGGCATGAACATTGAGGTCTTCACCAGAACACCGAGAACCGAAACTCTGACTCTGAATTTCATGGACGGACAGGCGGTTCATTTTGAAATCAGCACCACTCAGGATTTGCAGGCATTTCTTAGTAATAAAGATTTTATAAGCCTTCATACTCCAAAATCAGAAGGTTATATTATTGATCAGAATCAATTTGAGCAGATGAAAGACGGTGTTTTCATCGCCAATACTGCGAGAGGTGGTGTCATCAATGAAGTCGCTTTGTTGGATGCCATAGAGTCCGGAAAAGTAGCCGGAGCGGCCTTGGATGTTTTTGAAAACGAACCACGCCCCGAACTTGCCCTGTTGATGCATCCTCAATTATCGCTCTCGCCACACCTCGGCGGAAATACGATTGATGCGCAGGAAAAAATAGGAACAGAACTCGCGGCGCAAATCATTCAATTTCTTAAAAACTAATTCACCGAATATGCCTATTTTCAAACCATTCCGTGGCATCCGTCCACACGAAGATTATTTGGAAAGATTTCCGAGCCATCCGATCGACAATTATACTCAGGAAGAACTGAACCGAAAAGCTCAGGAAGATTCTTCTTACATTCAGATGATCAAACCTTTTGTCTGCAGCAAATCCAAAGATGTAGACCGCAACCTGAGGAAGATCCGTACAAATTTTGAAGAAATGCTGGAGGGCAATAAGCTGGTTCAGGATGCCTCCTGTTATTACTTATACGAACAGATTCACCCGAATAAATCCATATTCAGAGGGCTTCTGGGATTGGTGAGTGTTGAAGATTTCTGGGCAGGAAAAATAAAGCGGCATGAAAGTACCATTCCGCAAAAAAAAGAAAACCTCGCGCATTATCTGGAGAAAGTAAATCTACAGGCAGATCCGGTACTTCTCACCTACCCTGCCAATTCCAAGGTGGAACTTCTGATGAATTACGAAGAAAAAAATGTTCCGGCAGTGAATATTGTGGACAGCCAGGGCATCCGACACAAAATCTGGAAAATAGACAACCGCCTGAAGATGCTTCAATACAAAGAAGTTCTGGATCAGATAGATTCTTTTTATATTGCCGACGGACATCACAGAATTGGTTCCACAGCACTAAATGCCAGACTGCAAAAGGAGAAAAATAAAAAACACAACGGCACAGAAGGATATAATTTTATTTTCAGCTTCATCGTTTCCAATCAGTCCATTAAAATACATGATTACAACCGTTATCTGACGGATCTGGGCGGAATGAAACCCGATGAGATTCTGGAAAAACTCCAAAAGTCATTCACGGTCTATGAAAAAGGAAGCACTCCTTATTTTCCTTCGCAGAAATTTCATATTTCCATGTATCTCGACGGTTTATTTTACTCGTTGCATGTAAAAAACGAACTCCGAAGCAATGAGGCTTCTCTTCACCATCTGGATCATCATTTGTTGGATCAATACATTTTGAAAGATATTTTCGGAATTAAAAATACTGACAGTTCCGACCGGATCAAATACCTGAAAGGCAACTCTTCCGTAGAAGGTATTTTAAAACTGAAAGAAAAAATAGATGACGGCCACGGTGCTGTTGGTTTTGGAATTTACCCGGTGAGTTTTAATGAAATGCTTAGGATCTCAGACAACAAAATAAGCATGCCTCCCAAATGTACCTACATTGAGCCTAAACTCATCAGTGCACTCATTATGTACGACATGAAATAAATTTCTTATTTTTAGCCTCGCAAAGAAAGGTATCGATGAATAAAACCCTCCTTCTTATTCCACTCTTTCTGGGTGGAATTTTATTTTCCCAGAAAAGACCGGCTCAAAAGTCCAAAATTGATTTCCGTACAGATTTTAAAAAGATATCCGACGAAATCATGCTGAACAGTACCGCCTACGAGAACCTGCGTGATCTCACCCAGAATATTGGTGCACGTTTCAGCGGAACACCGTCCTACGATCGCGCTGTGGAATGGGCAGAAAAGAAATTTGAAGAAAACGGAGGAAGTGCTATACGGAAACAAAATGTTAAAATTCCGGTTTGGGAAAGAGGCCGGGAACAGTTTCAGATCAGCAGCGGACAAGGCAAATGGAAAAACATCAAAGCACTGTCAATGGGAGGATCCGAAGGAACTTCCGGCAAAGATATTACCGGTGAAATTCTCTATGTTCCGGATCTCGTGGCTTTCAACAAACTCACCACCGCAGAAGTACGCGATAAAATTGTATTTTTCAATTATGCATTTGATCAGACGCTCATCAACCCTGCGGAAGCCTACCTCGATGCAGGAAGATACCGCTGGTCTGCCCCATCATTAGCCAGTCGGAAAAACGCAAAAGCCATTATTACCCGTTCGGCGACATCGGCATTTAACGATGTTCCGCACACCGGAAGCATGTATTACGACAGTGATGATAAAAGAAAAATCCCGGCGCTCACTATTGGTGCGAAAAGCGCAGACGAGTTGGAAGTATTGCTGAAAAAACAATCGGTTACCGGAAAACTCAATACTACTTCCGGAACCAAAGGTGAAACGGTAGTTCATAATGTGATCGCTGAAATTCCCGGAAACCGTTCTAAAAGTATTATTCTGATCGGAGCACATCTCGATTCCTGGGATATCTCGGAAGGCGCTCACGACAACGGTGCTGGAGTGGTACAGGTACTGGAAGTGTTGCGGATTTTTAAAAAATTAGACATTCAGAACCAACATACGTTACGCTTTGTTCTTTTTGCCAATGAAGAAAATGGCGTTCACGGTGGTGAAACGTACGCAGCACAAGTAAAAAAAGCCGGAGAAAAGCATATTTTTGCGATTGAAAGTGACGCTGGGGGTTATTCACCGCGAGGGATTTCTCTCGACATGATTCCGCAGCGCAGAAGACAGATTCTGGCTTCGAAACAATTATTTTTACCATATGGTGTTTATGATTTCAGTCAGGAAACTGCAGCGCAGGATATTTTGCCTCTTAAAAAACTCGGTGTTCCGTTAGCAGAACTGGTTCCGGATATGCAGCGTTACTTCGACATCCATCATACCAGCGAAGATACTTTTGACAAAATCAACCGCCGGGAACTCAATCTAGGTGCGGTCGCGATGGCTCAAATGGTATATCTGATTGATAACAGTTGGTAATTTTAACGAGCAAACAACCGCTGATCAAAGCTGAATTTTTCTTTTTTAATGATTTTCACCTTTTTAAAATCCGGATGTTGGGAATTAATGAGATAATTAAAATCACCCTGAACCACAGCTGAAGGCACTTTCATCACCAGAAGCCTATTGCTTTTCAGAAAAACATCACCCAATTGCTGGGTAGAATCAGAATGCGGAAATAGTTGCCAGTCGGAAGGCAGTTTTTTGGATTCAAAAATTTCATTATCAGGAATTTCAATGTGGATCAACTATAATTTTCCGGAATAATTCCCAGCGGTACATGCACTGCAATTTCTGTAAC
>JADMKO010000018.1 GCA_015478785.1 Chryseobacterium sp.
TCCAACCGACGGAATGACAAACGTGTTTTTTTTCACTAAGCAAAAAACCACCCCGTCATCCTCCTTCGTCGGACGCCACCCCTCCGGAGGAGGGGAATATTTCAACCTCTTTTGTGCCGGAGGGAAAAATTCAATCTTTCTAAATAATTAGCCGATTAATCAAAAAAGCAAAAAAGCAAAAAAGCGAAAAAGCAAATTCGCAAATCTGCTCCTCTAACAATTAACCCATTAACCGTTTAACCGATTACCAGCAATTAGCAAATCAGCCATCAACTTTCACTAAACAATTAAACGATTAAGCAATTAACCGCTTAACCCTCAATAGTCAACTCAGCATTCAGTTGCTTAATATAATCCATAGGTGAAATATCATTAACCTCCTGAAACTGCTTTGAAAACGTCTGCCTTGAGGCAATACCGCATTCTTCTGCAAGGCTTGAAATCGTGTAACGCCGGTACTTTGGGTCTTTGTAAAGAAGATGGGTGATGTATCGGATGCGAAGATGTTTCACGTATTGGCTAAAACTCATTCCTTTGTGTTTATTCACGACATAAGACAAGTGCGAACTGTTGGTGCCCAGTTTCTGTGCAGTCCAGGCTAACGTCACTTTGTTGGAGGTAAACATTTCCTTATCCTCAAATGTTTTCAGTTTTTCAAGAAGCTGTGCCAAGGTTTTTTCTGATACTTCCTGTTTCTTTTCCGGCATAGGCGTTTCGACGGGAGAAAACTGATAGAGATCATCACTGGTTTTAAGGTTTTCCAGAAGTTTTCGGTATTGTTTCACTGTGCGGCGGGATCGGCTCCGTTGGATCACTAAGAATAATATCAGCCCGATACTTCCCGCCGCCAGAAAAATAATCACGCGCAAATTGCGGTTTTGTTGCTGAATCAGCCGCGCCTGATCTTCCAGTAGCCTTTGGTTGTCATAGGACTTGTGAAGATGGGTGGTCAGATGCTTAAAATCTCCGGCAAAATACTGATCTGCCTTGAGCAATTGTTGGGTATAGTACAGTTCCTTTTCCGGTTGGCCTTCTTTTTTGTAATAATCGATCAGATATTCATATTGAGGCCGGATTTCAGGGTGAATAAAATGATGGACATTAAAGGTAGAATCATTCTTTATAAAATACGGAAGCGCGAGGTCAGGCTTTCCGGTCTGAAGGTAACAACGCCCCGCATAGAAATTATTGACCGCAATCCAGGCAAAGTCTTCGGGTGCTTTCAGCAGCATATTGGACCGGGTAAAATCCCTTAGGGCGGCATCATAATGGCCTGCTCTGAAATAAGAAATAGCCCTTGATTTCAATAAATAGCCTTGCTCTTCCAGAAAAGCTTTCTCGCTGCCCATATTTTGAAGGCCGGCGGAAATTATTTCATCGGCTTTCGTTCCTTGTCCTACATGCTCGTAGCATACCGCCAGTTGATGAAGAGTATTGAGAAGCCCTTTACGATAATTAAAACGCGCAGTGGGATGCTGATGATCTTCAGTTAGTTTCCTTTCAAAAAACAGCAGGCAAACGTTGAAATGATCTAACGCTTCCTCGTAATATCCCAAATAACTTTTGACCACTCCTAAATGGTACAGAACTTTATTCTGCAAATATTGGTTTCGGGACGATTTGGAATAATGGTGTGCCTGAAGATAGGCGTCGAGTGCTGGTTTAAATCGCTTGTAATTATAGTAATACACAATTCCTTTGCCCAGATAGGCGCGGGTGATATGGTCAGGATTACCTGAGCGCAAAGCCTCGTGAAGAGCCATGTCGGCATATCGGAGTTTGTCCTCTCTTCGGGGAGAATAGTACAATCCGTTTTCTAAAGCATACAATAATTCACGGATATTGTTTTCCTGTCTTGCTTTCTTCATATGCTGTGCCACAGCAGGCAACGCAGTGGAATCGTTTTCGGAATAATGATCATAGAGGTGTTCGAAATCCTCATAGGACATCTCAATTTTTTTCTGTGCGACGGCACCGCAACTCGCAAAGAGCAAGAGCAAAAGCATAGTGAAACGAAACATGTTGGCAGTTTTTTGAAGGTGTATTTCCAAATGTAGCAAAAAATGATCAGCAACAAAACAGATTGCATCCGGCCGGTCTGCAAAATGACGCCCGTTTTAGATATAGCCTTTGTTTGCCGGGTTTCTACAGAGGGTAGCATTTATAAATCATACCGTTTGCATTGAAGTATGACGTCCTCTGTTTCTTGTTTCACAGCCATTCCACTATTACCTTCGGGTCAGAATTCTAATAAAAAAACCGGCCGGAAATCTTAACCACTTAAAAATTTTAAAAATGAAAAAGTATTGGATATACATGGCTGCTGCCGTGTTATTGGTTACGGTGTCTTGCCGTCAGGATTTGATTTCCGAAAACCCTATAGAGGAGACTGTCGCAGACGATGTTTCGATTTTTAACAGAGATTCGCTCAATACCGCTTCTTCACCGGGCACCAGAGGCTTTGATGACGGGGGAGATGATGAGGAAGAGCCTAAAAAAGACAAACAGCATTGGCGGTTTCCTTAAATACTAACTAATAGCAGCGGTCTGTCCGGGTAGGGAAGATAAAAACACAAAGATAAAAAGCCGACAAACCCGATACGGCCGCTGTTCAATGCATCATGATCATGAATAAAAAACAATCAGGAGTAGAAGAACAGGAATTGATAACGCGTCAAAGCGGCAAGCCATGTCCTGTTTCAGGAGAATGGGAAACGGTAGGGGCTCATGCGTCCACCGTTATCTTATCTAAAAATCAGATCATGCCATTGTATTGTGGAAAAATAGTAACATGGAAGCTGATACGGCGCGGATAAAACCAATGAACGTTTGGAAAATAATACATCACCTTTCTGTCAAAAGGTGCTCATGCACACAGAACAAATAAAGAAAAATGAAAACACTGATTTCCTTCCTCCCTAAAGCAGCGGCGTACTTCTTTATTCTGCTGTTTTGTTATGCGGCTGTGAGTAAGCTTCTTGATTATGAGAACTTTCAGGTGCAACTGGCACAGTCGCCTTTGCTCAGTGCCTATGCGGGCACCGTAGCGTGGGCTGTGATTGCTGCTGAACTTTTCATCGTGATCTTGTTGGCCTTTCCGGCTACCCTCCGGGCCGGGCTCTATGCCTCTTTCGGGCTGATGGTAGCGTTCACAGTTTACATCTATCTGATCCTGAATTATAGTGATTTCGTGCCCTGTTCTTGCGGTGGTATTTTAGAGAAAATGGGGTGGACTGAACATTTAATTTTTAATGCTGCTGCAGTGCTCCTAAGCATTGTTGGAATCCGGGCTACCTACCGCAGCGGAACAACTGCCGAATTTCAACGCATGCGTTTTACACGTCCGGCGATTATCTTGATATTGATTGGATCCTTCAGCACCGCTGTGATGATCGCTTTATTTCTGTCCTCGGAGTATATTATTAAAAAAGAAAACAACTTCACAAGAAGGTTCCCGCATCACCCAGTCATGGAAGACAAGATTCTGGATTTAGGGGTAAATTCCTATTACTTTGCCGGCATTCATAACGAGAAAATTTATTTAGCCAACACAACTTCCCCTTTTTCGGTATCGATAATAGATGTTGATATGGATTCAATTGAAGTCGATTACCTCCAACCTGATCTAGCTTATAACTACAGGATGTTGAAACATATCATTATGAATGATTTTTATTATGTGTATGACGGTTCTGTTCCAGTGATTTATGAAAAAAATTTACTTTTCAAATCGAATATAATAAATCAGATCAGTTACAAACAGGCTTTTTTTGAGCAGTTGATTCCCATCAACAGAAAAATGTTCGTGGTGAAAACGCAAAGAAGTAATGACGGCAATGAGGTATTTGCAACTTTTAGAAATTATAGGATAAGTATATTCCGCCCCATTGATGTGATCTAGCGAGGGGGGTGTTTATTTCACTGGTACGTCCTGAATTAACTACCCAGATCACCTCCAAGCTATTAGCATTAGCAGTTGGAATCGTAGTTCCGATGCCCGAATTCCATTCCAATACAAAATGGTTAGTTTCATTCCAGCTAAGAGTATGAGCGGATTTTCTAATTCCACCATTAAGCATTTGATTATACAAAACGACCGATGGCTTTATGCTAACAAAAAGAAATGCTTCGGCTTTTCTTTTCTTCACTCCCTTCATAGATAACATCCTATTCTTGTTTCCTGTTCCTAACGGTGTGTAGTTTCTAGTCCAGTTATTTTTATCTAATATACCGAACCGTCCGGCTATTTCTATGTTCACATTAGTATAATAGCCGAGCATTGCTTGCGCACCATATTTGAGATCAAAGAATGATTTTTGTTCTAGCAATTTATTATAATTTACTGCATATAGCAATGTTGGCTCACCACCCTTTGAAATTTGGTGTTGCCAGCCACGAGGAGTATATGGTTCCTGCGTGTCATTTTTATTTAACGCTTCATGAATATTGGTTTGCACCCACCTTCCAAGATCAAGTCCAAGTATTCCAATATTTAATTCAGTTGCTATATACTCTCTATTATGCAAATATTGTTTTTTCAGGGAAGTATATAGCAAGAAAGCATACGGTCGATCTTCTTTTATGATGGTACCAGCCCGCAAGTCATTTGGTGTGAAAGCAGTACCGTTAAGTGTCAAACTTGCCTGCAATGAAACATCACTATTCGTAAATCTTGCAGGTAAAGTTTTATGATCAATAAATTCAATTCCCCTAAAAATCATACTTCCGTTCAGATTTTGCGATGCGTACCCAAAACCCAAACCCATAGTGTAATTCTGATCGTTGTCCTTCGAAAATTGAAGAAGAGGCTTTAAATCCTCATCCAAGTAAAATAAAATGCTTTTGTCTTGCCCTAAAACTTGACAACTAAACACCAACAGTATATAAAATATTTTCATAGTATTATTTGATATTTTAATTAATTCTTAAAAATATAAGACGGTCTTCTAGTAGTGTTTGCGGTTAAAGAGTCAGCTTAGGTAGGAGTAACGGTTGCCCACTGTCCTGAAGCCAATTGGTTTTTGTTGTTGCGTTGTGGTTTGTTTTTTTGTTGTCCTTGGATTTTTTGCTTGGAAATTGGCAGTTAGCAAAACGCAACCAGGAAAAACATGTTTATCATATTTTTTGTTTTAAGGTTATTATTATCAAAGTTCTGTAGATTCTATGAATTTCAATAAAAATATAAGAGTATTAAAAATAGGTTTAAGTTCTCATCAGCATCATAGATAGCCACAACATGCCAATTGCTGCCACTTTCTGTAATCCTTTATGGCAGTCATTGATGGATGAACAATGCTCTTATAAAATCATGATAAGCAGGGTGTGCAACGTAATCTTTTACGGCATGACTGCGCTGCTTGGGATAGGATTTTTCTGAAAAATCGACTCTGGAATAAACGTCTGCTGTGTTGAAACGTTGCTCAACTTTGTGGTGCTCCTTTTCCTTGCTGGCGAGAGAAGTAGAGCCGAAATAATGGGCAAGGATTACTTTAGAAGTAGCCATGTCATAGCGGTTAAAACCGTTCACAAACCGGAAATTTTTGTTCGAGGCGGTCACCGGTATTTTGTTTTTTGTACGGTGGTAGTATTCGTCAAACACATTATTCCCGGGAATAGCAGGAACCACCATACCTACAGAAAATAAGGAAGTGGGGGTGTCATATTCATTTTGAAGCCGGACGATTTCTCTTATGTAATTTACATTGGTATAACTTTTCTTTGGAAATCTGCGAACGTTAAAAAGCGCTTCGGTGATGACGGCAGCACCGTGGCTGTGGGTCATTACATAATAATGGCCTTTTGGTAACCCTCCGAGAAGTTGGCGCAGCCCTAATCCCGCATACGATGCACTTACCTGCGCATTGTCCCAGATTCGCGAACTGTTGAGCTTATTATTTTTCTTGGTCAATCCATCCCAGTAGATTTCTACAAACAGAAATTTTTCTTCCGGAAATTGACGGACCGTGGACACTCTGAATTTCTCCAGCGCAAGAGAGGCGGATTCACCGGTATTATTATATCCGTGAATCAGAAAAACTACTTTTTTGTCTTTTCCTTTATTGGTAATCTGTTGCAGATGTTTTTGTAGAAGATGGTTCTGCAGATAACGGAACTGGTGTTCAGAATCGGTATTTGGTGGTGTTTCTACTCTTTCTGCCTCGAAAGCTCTTGCCAGTTCGGAGGGATTTTCTGTAAAATAATTCTCAAGAAGTCCATGAGCATTTCGGAAGCCGTTATCAGCCGGGGCCGCACCGGGATACAAATGTCCATGCCGGTCATAATAAAGCCGATAAGGGGGGTGTTCATCACTGTAACGTTTTGACTCATATGATTCGCCAAAATTATTGTACAGTTGATCAATAGGTGTACAGGCAGTGACACTGACGAGCAGAACCAGAAGGAAAAAGGTATTTTTCATGGTATAAGTTTGTTCAAATGTAGGAATTACCGTATATAAAATATGCAATAAATAACACTTTTCTTTAACATAAATGATATTTATCTTTTACATTAAAAACCCGGAATTTACATTAACCGATAAACAATCCGCTGTATCACCCTTTCTCTACTCCCTTCATCTCCCTCAATTCCCTTTTCAATTCCATGAACATTTCCCGGATATTCTGTTCAGCAAATTCCTCTGCTTCATACTCCGTAGTGCTGATGCTGCAGGCAAACTCCCATATTTCATAAATCTCCGTCAAAGGAATTTGGTAGGGTTCGTAGAAACGGTTGTCCGACTGTACGCAGACTGCCTCGCCTTCATGAAACTGAAACCGTTTATAGACGATGCCGTCGGTAGTGATGAAGACATAGGTTTTGCCCGTTTTCAGATCAGAAAGATGCTCCACGAACTTCCCTACAATGTAAGTGCCGTCTTTATACGGAGGCATGGAATCGCCTTTCGCCGGAAAAGCCCTGTATTTCCCGTTCCGTAAAAAAGGGAGAGAGAGGGTCTGAAGGCTTTCAATATACTCAGGACTGGCATAGCCTGAGAGATATCCCATAGAGGTTTTTTCCGGAATAATCTCGATCTTATTGTCTCCAAGGGCATCTACAGCAACAGGCAGGAGTATCCGGTTGTCAGCGACTTTCATCATCTTTTCCGGAGCATACTTCCGCACATCCACGCTTACCAGAACATCAATGCTCAGGTGAAAATATTGGGACATTCTGATCAGCAGATCAATAGGCGGCTCGGAAGTGCCATCTTCATATTTTACATACCGGCTTCTGGTGATATTCAGGTCATCCGCCAGTTTCTGTTGAGAGATATTTTTACGGGCTCTCAAAACCCTGATGTTATCGGATAAAATTGACATTGTTACAAATTAGAACAACAAAGATACGCCAAATTGTTTCAAATCGTACTAAGTTTGTGCAGTAATAAAAGTGAGTGAATGAGTGAAT
>JADMKO010000019.1 GCA_015478785.1 Chryseobacterium sp.
ACAGTTTCGAAGTTAAAATATGCAATAAGACCTTTCAGATAAATGTTAACGAAATTCTTTTGGACCATCAGAGCATTATTGTACAGCCCTTTTTTCGGAAAAATGGGAATGCCTTCCTATTTAGGCAGCCCTCTTTTTTTAATGGGTTTAAAGCGGGTTTTCGTTGGGAAAAAAGTCAGGATTTTCCCGCATCTCAGAATGGAAACACATCAGAAAGGATCAATTTATATTGAGGATGATGTCATCATTTCTCAGAATGTGCACATCACTTCCGCCGGAAATCTGCGCATCGGAAAAAGTTCACTGATTCTTGCCAACGTATTTATTACCAATATTGATCACGATTACCAAACCATTGGCCAGCATGTGGTGAAACAAAAATACCATGTAAAAGAAACGGCCATCGGCGAAAATTGTTACATCGGAATGGGAGCAGCCATCATGGCGGGTACGGTTCTGGGCAAACAATGTGTCGTAGGTGCCAATGCAGTGGTGCGCGGAACATTCCCGGATTTCTGCGTCATCGTAGGCGCTCCGGCAAGAATTGTTAAAAAATATAACCCTGAAACCCAAACATGGGAAAAATGGAAAGAATGAATTTTGAAAATATTCTCATTACAGGCGGTGCCGGTTTCATAGGAAGTCATCTTGCGGTGGCTTTGGTAAAACAGGGTTGCAAAGTGACTGTGCTGGATCATCTTTCGCCGCAGATTCATGGCGAAAATCCCGAACAGGATTCCTTTCTGTACCAAAGCATTATTCCGCATGTTACATTTATAAGAGGAGATGTTACCCAACGGAACGACTGGAATAAAGCGCTGCGTGATCAGGAAGTGGTCGTTCATCTTGCTGCCGAAACGGGAACAGGACAGTCCATGTACAGTATTCACCGGTATGCTGAAGTGAATGTTTCCGGTACAGCACATCTTCTCGATGCTCTCGTTAATGATGATCACAGCGTTAAAAAAGTAATTGTAGCCTCATCCCGTGCGATGTATGGTGAAGGAAAATATCTTCATCCGGTTTTGGGCAATGTTTATCCATCGCAGCGGAATCCTGAAGAAATGAAGAAAGGAAATTTTGAGGTCGTTCTGGAAGATTTAGAGCCGCTGAAAGTATTGCCGACAGATGAATCTTCCCGCATTCATCCGGTTTCCGTGTACGGAATGACCAAGCAATATCAGGAAGAAATGCTGCTTTCTGTGACCAAAGTTCTGGGAATACCGGCCGTTGCTTTGCGCTTTCAGAATGTGTACGGCGAGGGGCAGTCGCTCATTAATCCGTATACCGGTATTTTGTCGGTTTTTTCTAATCAGATTCTCTCCGGAAAACCGGTTCGCGTATTTGAAGACGGAAAAGAATCCCGCGATTTTATTCATATTGATGATGCTGTTCGGACTTTTATTTTGGCCATGGAAAATACTATTTTGAAAAATGAAGCGGTGAATATCGGTACGGGAATTCCGGTAACGGTGCTTGAAGTGGCGCAACAATTAATTAAAAATTATCGTTCTGAGGTTCCGGTTCAGGTGACAGGCCAGTTCAGAATCGGAGACATCCGCCACAATTTTGCTGACACCACTAAGGCGGAACATCAGTTGGGATTTAAAGCGAAGGTATCTTTTGAAGAAGGGCTGAAAAGATTTTGTACCTGGGTGCAGAATCAGGAAATTAAAGACAATCAGTTCGAACGTTCTCTGGCAGAAATGACAACCAGAAAAATGCTTTTCTGATCAGAATGGATTTTAAAGGAAAAAAAATACTGTTGATCTCCGTCCGTTTTTTCGGGTATGAAAAAGCCATTGTCGAACGGTTGCAGGAACGCGGTGCTACCGTCGATTTTTTTGATGACCGTCCTTCCAACTCTGTTTTGCAAAAGGGAATCATCCGGGTGTTTCGTAGCGTTTTGGCTTTTCAGATTCAAAAATATTATCGTTCTGTTCTCAAAAAAACGGAAAACAGAAAGTATGATTATTTCTTATTGATTAAAGGCGAAGCGATTCCGTTGTCCTTCCTCAAAAAAATAAAAAAGGAAAATCCCGGCATGAAAATGATCGCTTATACCTACGACGCTCTTCATGAACATCCCAGATTCGCCGATTTTATTCCGTATTTTGATAAAAGTATAACGTTCGACAGAGCAGATGCTTTGAGTAAAAACTTGGGTTTCAGGCCGCTTTTTTTCCTTGATCAATACAGGAAATCGCATTCTCATTCTCAGCCGGAAGTTGACGTTACTTTTATTGGAAGTGCGCACACAGACCGGTACCGAATCGGCGAAAAAGTAAGAAAAGCGTGTGAAAAAGCCGGGCTTACTTCTTCTTTTTATTATTATGCTCCGGGGAAAACAGCGCTACTTCTGAAAAGAAT
This sequence comes from Chryseobacterium sp., assembly GCA_015478785.1. GTDB lineage: Bacteria > Bacteroidota > Bacteroidia > Flavobacteriales > Weeksellaceae > Chryseobacterium_A. The sequence goes on from JADMKO010000019.1 coordinate 2,371, forward strand.
TTTCGATAGAAATTTTAAGGATTTTGATCTTCGGAAAGCCCGTTTCAATAAACTTTCCCATTCTGAAATTTCCCGATATTACCAGAAGACAAAAGCGGTTCTGGACATCAATAAACCTTTTCAGAACGGACTTACCATGAGGACTTTTGAAGTGATGGCATTGGGCAAGAAACTGATTACTTTCAATGAGGATATTAAAAATTATCCGTTCTATCATCCGCAAAATATTCTTATTACAAACCGGGAGCAACCCGAGATTCCGCAAAGCTTTTTAGCCTCAAAAACGGTCAGTATTCCGGAGGAAACCCTGCAAATGATGTCGCTTGATTCCTGGTTGAACGGTGTTTTTTTTGAGGATCAGAGGAACTATTGGTTTTCACAAAAAAATACGGATCAGAATTCCTGAACCGTACTTTATTTTTTTAAATTCTTGATTTCTTATTGTCCTGCAGGAACCTGTTGTGGAGCAGGAGCAGGTTGTGTGGCCGGAGCACTCTGTACAGGAGCTTCGGTAGCAGCCGGAGCCTGAGGAGCCATCTTCATTTTTGGTTTTGCAGTAAGCACCACGCTCAAAATGGAAAGCACAACGATCGTGATTCCGATCGTCCAGGTTGCTTTTTCCATAAAGTCATTGGTTCTCTGAACGCCGAACTGTGCTGATGATGCACCTCCGAAAGTAGAGGAAAGACCGCCGCCTTTAGGATTCTGTGCCATGATAATGATGATCAGAAGAACACTAGCAATCATGATCAGAACCATGAATAAAGTAAATATTGTACCCATTGTTATTGTAGAATAATAGTGGGCAAATTTAACTTTTTTTTGTCAAATTGCCAAACGGTTATCTTAAAAACATCGTTGTAAATAAAAACAGCAGCGTAATGCTGCTGTTCATAAGGGATATTGTTGATGAAAATTATTTAAAATCTGTATCTTTCGCCTGATTGGCTTTGATGTCTTTTACCATAAATTCAACATCCATTCCGCCCATATTCTGGGTGAATTTGTACGGAACTTTTACACCGGCTACCTCTCTGTAATCTGCATAAGTAGTAGGGATGGTTTGTCCGCCAGCAGATTTTACTTCTCCTGTTTTCAGTCCGGTTTTTACGCTGTAATAATAAGTAACATCTTTTCCTTTTACTACATAGGAATCTTCACCGTTATATTGCTCAATTCCGGCAACTTTATAGTCGGCAGATTTTGCAAAACCAAGTTCCGGGAACAGTTCGCTGTCTTTTGCCATTTCTGTTTTCTGTTCAGCAGGAAGAGGCATTTTTTGTCCCTGTGCTTCCATATAACCGTCTTTGCCGTCAAAAACAATTTTCTGCATTGTATTTCCCATCATTTTAATATCCATCATCATTTTTCCGCCTTTGCCCTGAATCAGGTGCAGATCCAGATCCATTCCCTGAACTTTCGCCGAAGCAGTTGTGCTGAGTGAATTGATTTTCTGAACATTGGCAAGTCCTCCGATAGCAGTGATGTATTTATCAGCAATAGAAGTGGTGGTAATACCGGCGTCTACTTTCTGTGCTACAGGTTTGGTGGTTGGATTGGCTTTATCATCAAAATACTTCACAGGATACCCTAATTTTTCAAGAGGTTCTGCGATTTCGGATGCTTTTCCTGCAATGAAAATGCGGCTCTGATTCGGATAAATCGTCGCTTTTACAGCGTTAGAAATATCAGCAGCAGTTACCTTGTCAATAGATTTCAGATAATTGGTGTAAAAATCTGAAGGCAGATTCTGCGTTTTTTGATTTACAGCGAAACGGGCAATAGTTTCCGGCCTTTCCAATGAACGGATAAAATCTCCTTTGAGTTTTGCTTTGGCATTCGACAGTTCTTCTGGTTTCACAGTGGTGATTCCGTTCAGTTCCGTCATGAATTCTTTCACTGCTTTATCGGTTACCTCATTTCTTACACTTGATTGTGCAGAAAAAGTAGGGCCGTATTTATAAGTAGAAAGGGATGAATATGCTCCGTAAGTGAAGGCGTTTTTTTCTCTCAGATTCATGAAAAGCCTTGCTTCTCCGCCACCTCCAAGGATGTAGTTGGCCATGGTAGCAGCAAAGTATTTCGGGTCATTCATCTTCAAATCATGAATATTTCCTACACTGATAACAGACTGTACAGCATTCGGCACGTCTACAATATTAATTTCGGTGGTAGCCACGTTAGCTGCCGGCTCCAGTGCAGGATAAGTGGTGTTGGATTTTTTCCAGTTGTTGAAGTTTTTCTCAACCAGCTTTTTTACTTCATCAAATTTTACATCGCCTACAATAACAAGATGTGCATTGTTGGGAATGTAATGTTTTTGATAGGTATTCTGAACATCGGCAAGCGTAATGGCTTTGATGCTTTCTTCCGTTTCAAATTCACCTCTGGAGGTATTTTTACCATAAATAAGTGCATTGGAAACCCGCGATGCGATGGCGTCTGCACTTTTTTCATCGGCTTTCAGTCCTTCTATCATCCGGTCTTTGGTTTTTGCAACCTCGTCTGCGGAAAATTTAGGATAGGTAATCGCCTCAGCCATCATTCCCAGAATTTCAGGGAAATATTTAGAAAGGGAGTTGGAGAATGCACCACCGGAAGAGAAGCTGAGGTTAGCTCCCAGATAATCTACTCTTTTATTGAAATCATCTTTGCTCATTTTGGTGGTTCCGTTCCCCAGTTGGTCTGCCATTACCTGGCTTACCCCAACTATTTTTCCTTCATAGTAAGGCGGGCGGTCCATACTCAGGGTAACATTAACACGCGGTAATTTATTGTTTTCCACCACCATTACGGTAAGGCCGTTCTTCAGCGTGAAGGTTTTCGGCGTGGTGATATTAATAGTAGGAGTGGGGCCTGCAACCGGCATTTTATTGATGTCGATCTTCTGTGCGTTCAATGCACCTGAGATCAGAAATACGGCTGCTATATATTTAAAATTATTTTTCATGTGATAATTACTTTTTTTCAGGTACATAGTTAATAATGACTCTTTGGTTGCTGTTCAGATACTTTTTAGCCGCATCCATAATATCCTGTCTTGTTACAGAACGGTAGATATCAATTTCTTTGTTAATCAGGTTCGTGTCTCCCATCAACATATAATTGGTAGCCAGTGAACTTGCGATACCCTGAATGCTGGAGTTGGAATTGACAAACTGATTTTCAAACTGATTCTGAAGTTTCTGATGATCTTCCTCAGAAATCAGTGTAGTCTGAAGTTTTTTGATTTCTTCATCAATTACTTTCTGAAGTTCTGCTTTCGGGGTTGTTCCCATGGGTAAAGCGAAAAATGCGAAGATTCCCGCGTCTTCAAAACCGATACTGTTGGCAGAAACCTGAAGGGCTTTTTTCTGCTCATCCACCAGTTTTTTATACAATACCGAAGATTTACCACCGCTCAGATAGGCTGAAACCATATCCAGAACTTTGGAATCTCTGTGTTTGTTAGACGGCGTTCTGTACGAATAAATATAAGCCGGAATCTGAATATTAGGATCGGTCACCGTCACTTCTTTTTCCTGCGTAATAGGCGGATCCATCGGGAAATTCTTCGGAGTCACCGTTCCTTTCGGAATAGAACCATAATATTCTGAAATCCATTTCTTGGTTTGCTCAGGCTGAATGTCGCCGGCAACTACCAGAACAGCGTTGTTCGGAACATAATATTTCTTGTAAAATGCCTGAAACTCCTCAAGCTTGGCAGCATTCAGGTCATCAATAGAGCCGATAACCGACCAGTGATAAGGATGCTTCACAAACATATTCGACAAAATAGAATTGAAAAGGTTACCATAAGGCTGGTTGTCCATTCTCATTCTTTTTTCTTCTTTCACTACTTCTCGCTGGGTATCTACCCCAATCTGATTTACCACACCGCTGCGCAGTCTTTCAGCTTCCATCCACAATCCCAATTGCTCGTTATTGGAAGGGAAAGTTTCGTAATAATACGTTCTGTCATTGCTGGTATTTGCATTATTGGCACCTCCGTTGGAAGATACAATTTTGAACCAGTCGCCACGGTTGATGTTCTTGGTACCTTCAAAAAGAAGGTGTTCAAAGAAATGGGCAAATCCGGATCTTCCCGGTTCTTCGTCTTTCGAGCCTACGTGATACATTACCCCGGTAGTCACTACAGGAGCGGTATTGTCCTGATGAAGAATGACATGAAGCCCGTTCGGTAATTTATACTCTTCAAATTTGATTTGCTGTGCATTCAGAAAGATGCTTACAAAAGCAACTGCAGCAGCAGATAGGAGTCTTTTTTTCATGAAAATTAAATTATTTAAATATTGGTAGTAAAATTGATTAAAAAGTTACAGAATTGTATTGATTTTTTTGATCATTTTTTATCCGGTTAATGTACAACTATTTTCCGATCCCGAATCAACTGGGCAATGGCGAGCATATCGTCCCCAATCAGTCGGTCATCTTCCAGTTTATCCACTTTACTGCGAATGATGTCATAGTTCTCTTCTACAATTTTTGAGCATTTGGCCGGCCTTCTGAATTCCAAGCCCTGCGCAGCAAACATCAGTTCCACGCTGAAGATATTCACCAGATTATCCAGAACCTGATTGAATTTTCTTCCGGAAATACTGCCCATAGAAACGTGGTCTTCCTGTCCTAAACTGGTCGGAATACTGTCTGCAGATGCAGGGAAACAGAGGGTTTTATTTTCTGTTACCAACGCTGCGGAAGTATATTGGGGAATCATAAATCCGGAATTCAGCCCGGAACTTTCTGTTAAAAGCCTGGGCAATCCAAATTTTCCTTCCAACAACAGGTAG
>JADMKO010000020.1:0-6606 GCA_015478785.1 Chryseobacterium sp.
GTTTGACAATGAAAAAAGAAGCAAATAAAATGATTAAACCTAAAAAGATAATCGCTACTAAAAAACCCATATGTTGTTGTTTAAAATTGTACTGAAAGATACAAAAAAAATTGGTTTTTTCTTGAAAAGATTACACCGTCATGCCGATTTCTATCCCTTTTATTTTTCGGTAGAGATCCGTAGCAAAATTGTCCGTCATTCCGGAAACAAAATCAATAACTCCCAATGTTTTTTGATACAAGCTACCGTCTTCATAACAAAACTGCTGGGGAATGAGCTGCAGCGCTTTTTTATCGTACGATTTTCTTTCGGAAGGATTTTTTATAACAGGCGGAATAAAATGATCCAACAATTCATACATCACATTATAACCAGCATTTTCGATTTCCACAACAGATCTGTGGCCATAAATATGCTCAATAGAAAACCGTTCAATTTCTTTCAGAGAAGGATTTTCATTTAAGAAAATTTCAAGCAACGCTTTGTCGAGATTGCCTTCCAGAATTTTTTCAAAATTAAACTTGTACAACTCTGTTGCTTTGTTAATGAGTGCATTAATCACTTTCGCGCGCAGGTAAGATATTCTTTCGTTGGCATTGGAGATTTCGCTAAGTTTCTGCGTCACTTTTTGTATATCACGATTTTCAGATTTGATCAGTTCTAAAAATAATTCCTGTGTTACATCGGTAGATATAATTCCTAAACGGTGAGCATCTTCCATATCGATAATATTGTAACAGATATCATCCGCTGCTTCCACGAGCCATACGAAAGGATGCCTGCGGAAAATAACAGGATCTTCACTTTCCGAGGTCATTTTGACAGCGTGGGCAATATCCAGAAACGTTTCTTTTTCATTTTGAAAAAAACCAAATTTTTTCCGGTGCAGAATTCCTTTGGTTTTGGCTACAGCTTCACAGGGATATTTTGCAATACTTGCCAATGTTGTGTAGGTGAGCTGAGTTCCACCGACATCTTTTCCGGTTTGTTGATGCGTTAATGTTCTGATTGCGTTGGCATTCCCCTCAAAATTGATCAAATCTGCCCATTCTTTTTCAGAAAATAAAGATTTTAAATCTGATTCGTTCCGTTCAAAATAACTGGCAATGGCATCTTCTCCGGAATGTCCGAAAGCCGGATTCCCCACATCATGACAAAGACACGCTGCGGCAATAACATTGCTGAGGTTATGTTGATAGAAATCTAAAGCATCTTCCGTGAGTTCATTTTTATATTTTTCAACAATAAATTCTCCGACGACACTTCCCAAACTTCTTCCCACGGAAGAAACTTCCAAAGAATGCGTAAGCCTGTTGTGAACGAAAACACTTCCCGGCAACGGAAAAACCTGCGTTTTATTCTGAAGTCTTCGGAATGCAGAAGAAAAAATAATCCGGTCGAAATCTCTCTGAAAATCCGTTCTGTGAGCATGCGTTGGCGCATGATTTCCAGAACGCTGACTGGTGAAAATTTGATTTAAAATCATAGCTTCAAAAATAACTAATTTTTAACAGTTATTTTAAACAAGATGCTTTTGGAAGTCTTTTTGATGTTCATTTTGAAAAAGAAAAAATGCCTGAAGGTCCTTCCATATTCCTCATGAAAGAGCAATGCGAACGTTTTGTCGGACAAACCGTGATTTCAGCGAAGGGAAACGCAAAAATTGACATGGAATATTTCGTTGGAAGAACTCTGCAAGAGTACAGAACCTGGGGAAAACAGTCTTTCCTGATTTTCGGAGATATGACGTTTAGAATTCATTTGCTGATGTTTGGTTCATTCAGTATTGATGAGCAGACCAAGCCTGATAAAAGTGTGCGGTTGCACCTTGAATTTAAAAATGGCGATCTTTATATTTATTCCTGTTCTGTTAAATTAATTGATAGTCAAAGTTTAAAAGAAATCGACTGGAGTGCAGATGTTCTGAGTGATGACTGGAGTTCTTTAAAAGCCAGAAAAAAACTGAAATCACAACCAGAAATGATGGTTTGCGATGCGCTTTTGGATCAGAATATCTTTTCCGGAGTTGGCAACATTATTAAAAATGAGGTGTTATTTAGAATCGAAATTCATCCTGAAAGCCAACTTGGCGCGTTGCCTTCCAAAAAACTCACAGAACTCATCACTGAAGCCCGACAATATAGTTTTGATTTTCTGAAATGGAAACGGGATTTCGTACTGAAAAAACATTGGCTGGCTCACACAAAGAAAATCTGTCCGAAATGTGGTGAGAAACTCATCAAAAAATACTGTGGGAAAACGCAAAGAAGATCATTTTTTTGTGAAAAAGATCAGAAACTGTACACAAAAACAAAGGCTGATCCGTAAAACGAATCAGCCCTTTAATTAAATTTTTGGAGTATTACATATAAGCTTCGATAGGCTCGCAGGTACACACCAGATTTCGGTCTCCAAAAGCTTCATCAACTCGGGAAACAGAAGCGAAAAATTTATGTTCGCGAACCCAATCCAGCGGATATGCCGCTTTTTCTCTGCTGTAGGGTTTATCCCAGCTGTCGGAAATTACCACCTGCTCTGTATGCGGTGCATTTTTCAAAACATTATTGGTTGGATCGGCCTGTCCATTTTCAATTTCTTCAATTTCTCTCTTAATGCTGATTAAAGCATCAGCGAAACGATCAATTTCCGATTTACTTTCACTTTCTGTCGGTTCTATCATGAGCGTTCCGGCAACAGGGAAGGAAACTGTAGGCGCATGGAATCCATAATCCATGAGGCGTTTTGCAATATCGGCTACTTCGATTCCAAGAGGTTTGAACTGTCTGAAGTCTACAATACATTCGTGCGCTACCCTTCCTTCTTCATTGGAATAAAGAATCGGGAAATGTTCAGCGAGGATTTCTTTTAGATAATTAGCATTCAAAATAGCGTGTTCTGTTGACTTTTTCAATCCGGAAGCACCTAACATTTTAATGTAAGAATAAGAAATATTCAGTACCAAAGCTGATCCGTAAGGTGCAGAAGAAATAGCTTCGATGGCTTCTTTGCTTCCAATTTTAATATTCGGATTGCTCGGTAAAAATTTTACGAGATGCGGAGCTACGCAAATAGGACCAACTCCTGGACCGCCGCCGCCGTGAGGAATTGCGAAGGTTTTGTGAAGGTTGAGGTGACAAACATCCGCACCAATTAATCCCGGACTTGTAAATCCAACCTGCGCATTCATGTTGGCTCCGTCCATATAAACTTGTCCGCCGTTATCGTGAACAATCTGAATAATTTCCTTGATGTTGGCATCAAAAAAACCATACGTGGACGGATAAGTGATCATGGCAGCAGCCAAATTTTCTTTGTGCTGTTCGGCTTTTGCTCTCCAGTCGGCAGCGTCAATTTCTCCATTTTCCAAGTTTTTACAAACTACCACTTTCATTCCTGCCAATACCGCAGAAGCAGGATTGGTTCCGTGCGCAGATTGTGGAATGAGAACAATATTTCGATGGCCTTCATCATTGGATTTATGATATTCTCTGATGACCATCAAACCGGCATATTCTCCCTGAGCTCCTGAATTTGGCTGAAGTGAAGTTCCCGCAAAACCAGTAATTTCGGCCAGATCTTTTTCCAATTCGCGGATCATTTCCTGGTATCCTGCAGCCTGTTCTACAGGAACAAAAGGATGGATATTTCCCCAGGCTCCCCAGGAAATCGGAAGCATTTGTGTAGCTGCATTCAGCTTCATGGTACAGGATCCGAGAGAAATCATAGAATGTGTAAGTGAAAGATCTTTTCTTTCCAAACGCTTGATATAGCGCATCAATTCTGTTTCTGTATGGTATTTATTAAATACTTCTTCTGTCAGAATTTCATCTTTTCTCAAAAGATTTTCAGGAAGTGAATATTCTTCTTTTAAAGCAAGTTTAAAAGCCTGCTTTTGTTTAAAATTAGCAAAAACTTCAACCAGAATATTCAGTTTTTCAAGCGTTGTACTTTCATTCAGAGCGATGCTGACAATATTTTCAGAGAAATAATTAAGATTAATTTTACGGTCTCTCATCAATCTCATCAGGTTTCCTTTTTCGGATTCCGGAATGAGAATTTTCACGGTATCAAACACCGGTTCTTCTACTACATCATAGCCCAAAGCTTTCAGCGCACCTGAGAGCGCATTGGTTTTGAAATGAATCTGGTCGGCAATAAAACTCAATCCGTTTGGACCGTGATATACACAATACATTCCGGCCATTACTGCCAATAAAACCTGTGCTGTGCAAATATTGGAAGTCGCTTTTTCTCTTTTAATGTGCTGTTCTCTCGTCTGCAAAGCCATGCGAAGCGCTCTTTTCCCGTATTTATCCTGAGAAACGCCGATAATTCTTCCGGGAATATCGCGTTTATATTCTTCTTTACAGGAGAAAAATGCAGCGTGAGGACCACCGTATCCCATAGGAATTCCGAATCGCTGGGTAGTTCCTACGGCACAATCAGCGCCCATTTCTGCCGGCGATTTCAATTTCACCAAAGCCAATGGATCACAGGCAACAGCTACCTGTAACTGTAATTCTTTGTAACGTTGGATATCATCAGAATAATCTATTACTGCTCCATTTTTACCCGGATATTGTAGCAATACGCCAAAGTAAGTTCCATCAAAAGAATGATTTTCATGGTCACCGATCACGATTTCTATTCCTAAACCTTCTGCTTTGGTAGTAAGTACAGCGATGGTTTGAGGAAGTACAAGATCAGAAACAAAAAATTTATCCGCTGATTTTCTCTGTTCTTTTGTTCGGCTGGAGAAAAACATATTCATGGCCTCTGCAGCTGCGGTACTTTCATCCAGAAGAGACGCATTGGCAATTGGAAAACCTGTAAGATTAGCTACAACTGTTTGAAAATTAAGAAGTGCTTCCAGCCTTCCCTGTGCAATCTCGGCCTGATACGGCGTGTAGGCTGTGTACCAGGAGGGATTTTCTAAAATATTTCTTTTAATCGCAGCGGGCAGGATGGTATGATGATAACCAAAACCAATATAGTTGGTAAAATCCTGATTTTTTTTAGAAAGATCACTTGAATGCCGAATCATTTCATATTCAGAAAGAGGTTCCGAAATATTCAAATCCTCTTTGGATATAATGGATGCAGGAATAGTCTGGCGAATCAGTTCTTCCATATTTGATACGCCGATTCTTTCCAGCATTGCTTTTTTATCCTCCTCATTCATGGAAATGTGACGGTTGACAAACTGCTGTGTATTCATATTTTTATAGGGTATTTTTTGAAAAATAAAGATTCGTAAAAGTAAGGATTTTCAGGCGTTCAGGCAACCGTGATTTTCATCATGATTAGTTGTAATATAATTATTTTGATTTATTCTAAATAACTTTTATATTTGCGACATGAATGCAAGTATCATCCCTTTCAGGATCGCTCCTCCTGCTCCGGCTTTCGGAAATATCGAAGAAATTCAATGCAGCAAGAAGAAATGCTGCAAGAAATTCAAAAAAGGAAAGCGTTGCAAAAAATGTCCGGGCCGATTGAAAATTTCCTGATTAGCGCACCTGTTGCAAAAGGAAAAACATGGCGAATGCCAAGGCGATCACTGCCAATATAATCTTCAGAATCCTGGAATAGTCTTTGGTTTCTGGCGCATCGTTTTCCGGCCTAAAAAGTTCTTCTACATTCTGCCTGAATTTTTCTCTGTCATTCTCAAAAACTTCTGTAATCGTGATGCCCTGAACCGCAGTTTGCCGCGTCAAAGAATTGGTAGCATGCAGAATCATCACGAATTTACCATCCTTAAATTCCGTAATTTTAAAAGTTCTTTCACCATAGGATTTTTCCAGACCAAAAGGCAATACTTTAACGACATCAGCGTGTGTTGTATTCCATTTAATGGTGATTTCGTCGCCTTTCACGGCTTGCATTTTTGTGGAAGTAAACGTTTTCACGGAAGGCGGATAATTTGTTCTGGAACTGCGCCGGTTTGAAACAAACTGTTGATTATACGTTTTTCGGCGTTCTTTGTCGCTCAGCGTTTCATACGCTTCCTGTACTTCCCGAAAACGTTCTGCAAAATAATCATCATTTTCATTTTTGTCCGGATGGTATTTCAACGACAGTTTACGGTAGGCTTTTTTGATCTCTTCTTCCGAAGCATCGTCTTTAATTCCCAGAAAATAATAATAGTCTTTCAAAATAAATAGTAAAGTACAAAAGTAAATATTTTCTTAGAAACCATGCAGCATCACTAATTTTCCAGAGCAGGATTGTCAGTTCTTTTCATGGATTGAATACTTCCGTTCTGAAACTCAACTCTTATTGCGATTTCCTTTTTCCAAAACAGAAAACGATAGGTTTTTCCGCAAATCATCACCACATCATAACGGCTGTTATTTTTTGGAATGTCAATCACATCAATAGTGAAAGCCGCTTTGTCAATAATAGGTTTGATGAGTTTTTCAAACGGTTTTAAATTAAGATTGATGAACTGGCGAATTTCAGGAATAAAATGTTGGTATTTTTCCATAAAATCGTTCAGTATCATCACCTGTTCCGTTTCGATATTACCATTTTCAGCCTCAACGTACAATTCACAAAAACCACCATAGTCCTCAAAGTCGGACTTCAGAATTTTGTGATAGACTT
>JADMKO010000020.1:6616-7064 GCA_015478785.1 Chryseobacterium sp.
CTACAAGTGCACTCACCGGAATGAAATTTCAAGAAGTTTTATTCCGGTTTTTTTCAAAATCCCGTCGAAGCTGCTGAGGAACAAACATAACTTTATAAAAAAAGACCCGAAATTCCGGGTCTTAGGTATTTTTATTTAAAATTTACATTCCAATTACCGGCATCGAAAGCATCAGTAAATGTTCATTATTTTCCAATCCATCAACAGGTTCTACAATTCCAGGACGATTCGGCTGCGACATTTTTAGTGTAATATCTTCTGAACTAAGTACCGACAGCATTTCCGTAAGAAATTTGGAACTGAAACCAATATTGATATCTTCGCCGTTATAATCGCACGGAACCTGCATATCTGCTTTGTTTGCATACTCTGTATCTTCGGCATGAAGGTGAAGAATATTTCCAGAAAGCTTGAAACGAACCTGATTGGTAGATTTATTCGACATGAT
>JADMKO010000021.1 GCA_015478785.1 Chryseobacterium sp.
CCTTTCGACAGGGAAGATATCAATATGCTGGCGAGTGGACTGGATGATATTGCTGATTATATGTATGCATCCGCAAAATATATTTATCTGTACAAAACCCCGCCTACAAAGGAATTTTCTGAATTTTCACTTCTCATTTATAAATGTTGTATAGAAATACAGAGTGCCCTGAAAAACCTGAAAGGTTTCCACAATCCTGCAGAAGTGAAAGAATCCTGCATTAAGATAAATTCTTATGAAAACATTGCAGATGACGTGCTGAGCCAAGGTTTGGTGAGGCTTTTCGAAAGCGATGATCCGATTAATATCATTAAAGTAAAAGATGTTCTGGAATATCTGGAAGTGGTAACGGATAAGGCTGAGGATGTAGCCAATACAATCGAAAGTATTATTATAAAGTACGCATAATTTTAATTATTTTCAAATGGAATTTCCCATTTTACTTATCATTATTATTGCGCTTGCATTAGTATTTGATTTCATCAACGGCTTTCATGATGCGGCCAATTCTATTGCAACCATCGTTTCTACTAAAGTTCTTACTCCTTTCCAGGCGGTATTGTGGGCAGCACTTTGGAATTTTGCAGCATTCTTTGTTGCCATGTATATTATCGGCGAATTTAAAATCGGTAATACTATTGCCAAAACTGTCAACGAAGATTTTATCAATCTCGAGGTAATTTTCGGAGGCCTTATTGCAGCCATTTTATGGAACTTGCTTACGTGGTGGTTCGGTATTCCATCTTCCTCCTCTCACACCCTCATCGGTGGTTTCTTGGGAGCTGCTTTGATGCATGCACTTGTGATGGATTATAATGCCGTAGCCGCAGCCAATCCTGGATTTACAGTTTTGGAAACCTTCAAACATGCGCTCCAACAGGTTTTTACCCAAAGTGTGGTAAGATATGAAAAAGTGATTCCTATCTTTTTGTTTATCTTTTTGGCACCTTTAATAGGGATGATCGTTTCAATTATTATCACCCTCATCATTGTCTATATTTCCAAGAATACCAATCCTCATAAAGCAGACAAGCAGTTCAAAGGTTGGCAGCTGGTTTCCTCCGCACTTTTCAGTCTCGGTCACGGTTTGAACGATGCCCAGAAAGTTATGGGAATCATAGGTGCAGCAGTGATTTATTACCACGTTACGCTTATTGGCGGTGATGATCCTTATGCGATGATGCCTTCTTCGGAGCGTTTCGCGTTTTTTACAAGAGATTACATCTGGGTTCCGTTTGTATCCTTCCTTTTTATCGCTATGGGAACCATGAGTGGAGGTTGGAAGATTGTAAAAACAATGGGAACCAAAATTACAAAAGTGACACCGTTGGAAGGAGTAAGCGCCGAATCGGCGGGTGCAATTACCTTATTTCTTACCGATCATTTAGGAATTCCGGTTTCTACTACGCACACCATCACAGGTTCTATTATTGGTGTTGGACTTACAAAAAGAGTTTCCGCAGTACGCTGGGGAATTACCGTAAGTTTGCTTTGGGCCTGGATTCTTACCATTCCTGTGAGTGCATTTATTGCGGGAGTTACTTATCTGCTAATTACATTTTTTACTTAATAAAACACAGATTTAACATACTTAAAACCGGAGCAACAGACTCCGGTTTTTTCTTTGAAATTGTTATATTTGAAGAAATTCGATCCAATGAAGAACAAAAGTATTAAATGGATATCGCTGATATTATTGTATCTCATCACTTCTCTTATTTTCTTTCTTGTTTTTCAAGCAGAAGACGCAAGAAACGGAACAGAAGAACCGCTTTCCACCAGCATTCCGAAAGCACTTTTTATGGGTTTATGTGTTTTTGGCTATGACATATATTTATATCTGAGAAAGTTTTTTATTCGAAATAATAATGAAACTAAAATAGAATAATTTCAAAAAGCAGTCTGTTTCAGGTTGCTTTTTTTCGTTTCATACGGCGGATTTGTTTTTATACCCAATTGCAAAGTCGTATTTTTGTAGGAAACAAAACAGATATGGAATTTTTACAGCAATATCAGGAGATCGTAGAGCAAGGTATCGAAAAATATATGTTCAAAGACAAGCCAAAAGAGCTGTACGAACCGATGAATTACATCATCAATCACCGCGGAAAAAGATTGCGTCCTATTATGGTACTCATGGCCTGTGATCTTTTCGGTGGCGATATCAACAAAGCGTTGAAACCTTCTTTAGCTATCGAGTATTTCCACAATTTCACCCTGATTCATGACGATATTATGGATGAAGCACCGTTGCGAAGAAATGTTCCTACCATTCATACAGTGTATGGCCTTAATACAGGAATTCTTTCCGGAGACGGCTTGCTTTTGAAAGCCTATAAGTTTTTTGAAGATCTGGAACCGCAACTTTACAAAGCCTGTGTTCGGGTTTTCACACATACCGGTTTGCTCTTGTGCGAAGGCCAGCAATATGATATAAATTTTGAAACTCAGGATAACGTGACTTTCGAAGAATATATCCGAATGATTACCTACAAAACGGGTGTATTGAGCGCTTCTTCTTTCGAAATAGGTGCGTTAATTGCTGGTGCACCTTTCCGGGATGCTAAAAATATTTTCAATTTCGGGAAGCATATCGGCATTGCTTTTCAGATTATGGACGATTATCTGGACGTTTTCGGAGATCAGAAAAATTTCGGAAAACAACATGCCGGAGATATTGTCGAAAATAAAAAAACCGTTCTGTACCTTTTGGCAAGAGAACACGGAACTGAAGAGGAGCGTAAGGAACTGGATTTCTGGTACTCCAAAAAAACAGATAATATTGACAAAGTCTACGGTGTGGAAAAGATTTTCCGAAGGACAAAAGTAGATGAAAAAACACTTCGCCTCGTGGAAAAACATAACGAAATTGCCCACGACTACCTTCTGAAAATTGATATTGCAGAAGAAAAGAAAAAGCCTTTTATTGAATTGGCCAATTATCTGTTGCGCAGAGATTCTTAATATCCATCTTTCTATAATTTTATATGAAATTCAGAACGGAAGTTTACCTGAACGAATCCTCAGTTAAAGTAAGAACCGATGACAGGATTTTTTCCGTCGGTTCGTGTTTTTCCACAGAAATGTCCACCTTGTTGAGTCGCGGGCAGTTGCAAACCCTCAACAATCCTTTTGGTACTATTTTCAATCCGTATAGTGTCAATACTGCGCTGCGCCGTCTTCATAGCAGCAGTTTTTATACGGAAGAAGATCTTATAGCCTATCAGAATCAGTTTATTTCACTTGATCATCATTCCGGTTTCAATTCAGAATATGTCCATAAAACACTGGAAAAAATTAATTCAAATATAGAAAAAGCCAATCTCTTTCTGCAGTCGGCCAAATGGGTTCTTATCACTTACGGAAGTGCTTTTATTTATGAATTTCTGCCTAAAAATAAACTTGTGGCCAACTGCCATAAAATTCCGGCAAAGTATTTCTCCAAAAGGCTGCTTACTCCCAGTGAAATCAGAAATTCTGTACGGGAAACGATTTCTTTTATGAAAGATATTTGTCCGGAAGAAGTGCAATTGCTTTTTACCGTTTCGCCCGTTCGCCATACCAAAGACGGAATGATGGAAAATCAAAGAAGTAAATCTCTTCTGATCAGTAATTTGCATGAAGTCTTGGAAGAACAGCAGAATTGTACTTATCTTCCGGTTTATGAAATCATGATGGACGACCTTCGGGATTACCGTTTTTATAAAGAAGACATGGTGCATCCCACCCAACAGGCGGTGAATTATATTTTCGAGAAATTTGGGAATGCTTATTTTTCTGATGAAACCATGGATTTTATTGAGGAAAATTTTGAAATAATGAAAGCCTTGGAACACAGAACTTCGGATGATCAAAGCCCAAAACATCATGAATTTCTTGAAAATCTGAAAGGAAGAATCGCTTTGCAACAAACGAAGGTGAAACACAAAATATTTACCGAATCCTGAACCCAAATTGATGATTGATACCCACACCCATTTATATTCGGACGAATTTGATAATGACCGCAATGAAATGATACAACGTGCAATAGATAAAGGCGTTGACAAGTTTTTTCTGCCGGCCATCGATTCTTCCACGCATAAAAAAATGTTGAATCTGGAAGCGGAATATCCCGGACGGATTTTCTCAATGATGGGATTACATCCATGTTCGGTGAATCCCGAAACCTGGGAAAATGAGCTGCAAATTGTTGAAAATTATCTTGATTCCAAAGCGTTTTGCGCTATTGGTGAAATCGGAATCGATTTGTATTGGGAAAAATCTACGTTAGATATTCAAATCCAAGCTTTTGAACAACAAATTGATTGGGCCATCCAAAGAGATTTGCCGATTGTCATTCATACTCGTGAAAGTTTCGATGAAGTTTTTGAAGTGCTGGATCGTAAAAAGCATCCCAAACTTCGCGGAATTTTCCATTGTTTCTCAGGAAATTTAGAACAGGCAAATCGCGCTGTCGATCTTGGATTTTTATTAGGAATAGGAGGTGTCGTAACTTTTAAAAACGGAAAGATAGACCAGTTTTTACACGAAATGCCTTTGGAAAATATCGTATTGGAAACCGATTCGCCCTATCTTGCACCGGTTCCTTTTCGGGGAAAAAGAAATGAAAGTGCTTATCTGGAACTCATTGCAGGAAAACTCACTACTGTTTATGGAAAATCTTTCTCCGATATTGACAGGATTACCACGGAAAATGCGGAACGTCTTTTTAAAACAAATTAAAAAACCTGCCAACGTTCAGCTGACAGGTTTGTGATTTATTTATTTCTGAAAAAGTTTTTATTTTTCACTTTTTTGAAGTTGATATTTTCCTTCGCTTGCGGAGTGGGTCTTGGTGTGAAACTCCGGTTGTTGGAATCCCTTTTCTGCACTACCAGATCATCGGTATGAAAAGGATGGTCTCGTTCCACAGGAATTTTTTTCCCGATGAGTTTTTCCGTGTTTTTCAGATTAATGAGATCCAAACCGTCTACAAAAGAAATAGATTTTCCTTCTGCGCCGGCTCTTCCGGTTCTTCCGATTCGGTGAACATAGGTTTCTGAAACGTCGGAAAGTTCAAAATTAACCACGTATTTTAATTCGTCAATATCAATTCCTCTGGCTGCAATATCGGTCGCCACAAGAATTCTTGTTTTCCCCGATTTGAAATTATTCAGAGCATTTTGTCTTTGGTTTTGAGATTTATTTCCATGAATTGCTTCGGCAGAAATTCTGCTTTTCTGAAGTTTTCTGACAATTTTATCCGCTCCGTGCTTAGTTCGGGAAAATACCAATACCGAATCTGAAATGTCATTTTGGAGAATGTGGGTCAATAATTCCAGCTTATCGTCTTTATCCACAAAATACACTTTCTGCTGAATGGTATCAGCCGTTGCAGAAACCGGTGCTACGGCAACTTTCACAGGTTGGTTCAGAATGGAATCTGCCAGACTTCTGATTTCATCCGGAAAAGTAGCGGAGAAAAATAAGGTCTGTCTTTTTTGAGGCAACAGTTTTACAATCCGCTTCACATCATGAACAAAACCCATGTCCAGCATTCTGTCGGCTTCATCCAAAACGAAAATTTCAAGGTTTTTAAGAGAAATAATTCCTTGCGAAATAAAATCCAGCAATCTTCCAGGCGTGGCTACCAAAATATCGACGCCTCTTTTCAAAGCCGCTTCCTGAGCGCCTTGTTTTACGCCTCCGAAAACGACCAGATTTCTCAGGTTCAAATGTCGTCCGTAAGCGTTGAAGCTTTCTTCAATCTGAATCGCCAATTCCCTCGTAGGAGTGAGGATGAGTGCTTTTATTTGATTATTGCGGATATTTTTTTCTGTAAGATTCTGAAGGATCGGAATGGCAAATGCTGCAGTTTTTCCGGTTCCGGTTTGGGCTGTTCCCAGAAGGTCTTTTCCTTGTAGAATGGCAGGAATAGATTTTTCCTGAATAGGCGTAGGGTTTTCGTAACCTTCTTCCTGAAGCGCATCAGAAATGGGCTTAATTAGTTTTAAGTCGTTGAATGTCAAATTAATAAATGTTAAAATAATAAGTGCGGGCGAAGTGTTTTACTTCTACATTTTTGGAGCGGTTTCCGATGAAGATTCAGCAGAAACGGGAGTAAGAAAATTACCCATGGCTTTTGGAATGCCGCGAAACAGCTGCAAAGATACGTTTTTTCAGTGGAAAATTAAGATGTTAATTTCTCAGTTGGTTTACACTTGAAATGCGGGCAGTTCCGGTTTTAATTTTTATATCAAAGAAAAGGATATTGGTTATGATTTGAAACGATAGCCTAAACCAATCTGAAAGAAACCGATTTTCATATCCATAATACCGGCATTATTGATTTTAAAAAAATTAAAATGATATCGGGTGTCGAGGAATAATCTGTTTTTCAGTTGGTATTCAGCACCAAGGAAAGGGAAAAGATTGAGCGTGCTGATGTTTTCCACTTTGCCGTTTTTACTGAGAAGATCTTCCGGTGTAAACTGAACTTCAGGACTCAGATTAAAGCCAAAATTAATTCCCGCTGAAACGGAAAAAGGCTGAATAAGATAATATTTCACCGAAACCGGAACCTGAATTTGCGGGAATTTATAATCCATTTTTTTCGGGCCCAACTCAACAATTCCGTTATTAGTAAGTGCTACGCCGGGCAAAGTTTCATGACCGCCCAATTCAGTATATACTATTTCTCCCTGAATGGAAATTTTACTTTGTAAATAATGCTCTGCCAAACCACCGATGTAAAAGTAGGATTTGTCTTTATAGCTGATATTTCCTGCGCTGAAAGACGAAAGATTATAACCGCCTTTCACTCCGAACACGGTTTGTGCAGAAATGAAATAAGCTGAAAATGTGAGCAATAGAAGTAAGTGTTTTTTTGTCATCGTAGTAAAATTTTTAATCTAACGAAATTTAACTTCAGTCTGAAAATAAGTTTAATGAAAAAC
>JADMKO010000022.1 GCA_015478785.1 Chryseobacterium sp.
TCGCACAGCAAGACCTTTAGATACGTCACCAAACTTTCCCAATCCGAAATGGATCGGGAAGTGAAAACTTCAGCATCAGGAATGATGAACAGTGCGGTTTTCGGACAAATTATTATTTTAATTGTTTACCTGCCCATTTTCACATTACGGGGAATTGAAGGAAAAATGTTTATGCCAATGGCACAGACCGTTGTCTTTGCGCTTTTGGGTGCATTCATCCTTTCATTGACTTATATCCCGATGATGAGCACTTTGGTTTTAAGCAAAAAAATCTCCCATAAACCAACATTTTCAGACAAAATGATGGTTCGTTTAGAGCGCTTTTATCAGAAATATTTAACAAAAGTATTGCGTCATCAAAAAGCGGTTCTGCTATCAGTTTTAGCACTGTTTGTGGCCGCAATTTTTGCACTGACAAGATTAGGTGGTGAATTTATTCCGGCATTGCCCGAAGGCGATTTCGCAGTAGATACCCGGGTTTTACCGGGAAGCAATCTGAATACTTCTGTAGAAGCCGTTTCCAAAGCGTCAAAAATCATTCTTGAAAAATTCCCCGAAGTAGAAAAAGTTGTTGGTAAAACCGGAAGCAGTGAAGTGCCCACTGATCCGATGGCAGTAGATGCTTCTGATATGATGATTATTCTGAAACACAGAAAGGAATGGACTTCCGCTAAAACCTATGCCGAACTGGAAGCCAAAATTGCAAAAGAACTGGAAGTTTTGCCGGGAGTTTCCTTCGGTTTTCAATATCCTGTAAATATGCGTTTTAACGAACTGATTTCAGGAGCAAGACAGGATGTAGTCCTGAAAATCTTCGGGGAAGATTTGGATACACTGGCAACGTATGCTGCTCAATTAGGAAAAATCAGCAATTCCGTGGAAGGAAGTGAAGCAGTGTATGTAGAATCCGTTACCGGAATGCCGCAAATTGTGATTGAATACAATCGACCAGCGATAGCACAATACGGGTTGAATATCAGTGATGTCAATCGGGTGGTGAATACCGCTTTTGCAGGAGAAAGCAGCGGAATGGTGTACGAAGGCGAAAGACGTTTTGATTTGGTGGTTCGGTTGGCAGGCGACAAACGTAAAAATTTAGAAGATGTACAACAGCTTTTGATTGCCACACCACAAGGTACCCAAATTCCGTTGAGTACTGTTGCCAAAGTCGAAATTGTAGAAGGTCCGAATCAGATTCAACGGGAAAATTCAAGGCGAAGAATTATCGTTGGGCTGAATGTTCGGAGAAGGGATATTCAAAGTACAGTAAACGAATTGCAACAAAAAGTGGAAGAACAAATCAAACTCCCACCGGGCTATTATATCACGTACGGCGGCGCCTTTGAAAATCTGGAAGCCGCAAAAGAGCGCTTGTATATTGCCGTTCCGTTGGCACTCGCACTTATTTTTTTGCTGCTGTATTTTACGTTTGGTTCTGTGAAACAAGGTTTACTGATCTACACCACGATTCCTCTCTCGGCTATCGGGGGAATTTTCGCCTTGTATATTCGGGATATTTCGTTCAGTGTGAGTGCGGGAATTGGTTTTATTGCGCTGTTTGGTGTGGCAGTTTTGAACGGAATCGTTCTTTTGGCCGAATTTAACCGACTGAATAAATCCGGCTACACGAGCCTGAAACGCATCGTGATTATGGGAACAAAAACCCGATTACGGCCGGTGTTGATGACCGCTTTTGTAGCTTCACTCGGATTTTTGCCAATGGCACTCAGCCAAGGAGAAGGTGCTGAAGTTCAAAGGCCATTGGCGACGGTAGTGATCGGCGGATTGTTGGTAGCCACTTTCTTAACCCTTTTTGTGTTGCCTATTTTATACATGCTTACACACAGAACGAAAAACAATAAAGGAAGAAAAAATGAACAGTGAGCTATTGTGAAATTTTAATTATTAACCAAAAAAATAAAAAAATGATTTCCTATAATTTTAGAGAAACACTATATAAAAAGAGACAAGGAACAAGGTTCAATATTCAATTCAGATTTTTTATTTCCAGTTGCTTATTCTTTATTTCCTTTTCTGTAAACGCCCAAACCTCGATTTCGCTTCAAGAAGCTATCGATACGGCTTTGGTGAATAATCGCACAGTAAAAAATGAACGGTTGCGAAGTGAATACCAACAGCAGCTCATCAATAGCGGAACAATAATTCCTGCCACTGAAATTTTGAGTGAATACGGGCAGATCAACAGCGTTTATAACGACACCCGAATCGGAATGTCACAAACCCTCAGTTTTCCGAAAGTTTATACAAGACAAAAAGAGCTC
Organism: Chryseobacterium sp.; assembly: GCA_015478785.1. Lineage (GTDB taxonomy): Bacteria > Bacteroidota > Bacteroidia > Flavobacteriales > Weeksellaceae > Chryseobacterium_A. The sequence continues at coordinate 2,283 of JADMKO010000022.1, forward strand.
TTGAATGAAGAATGGAAAAGCAGTGTTTTGAATGTCAACGTGCAGGAAGCCCATCTCGTAAAACAGGTTTCTCAGGTTTATTATACGCTGGTTTATTTCAATCAGAAAAGGGAATTATTACAAAAAACCGATGCATTGTTTTCGGAATTTTTACAGAAAGCTACCCTACGTTTTAAAGCCGGAGAAAGCAATATTTTAGAAAAAACGACAGCCGAGAATCAACGCGGGCAAATTGCGCTGCAACTTCAGCAGCTGGAACAGGACATCGCAATACTGCATTTGCATTTTCAATTATTGTTGAATACCGATACAGCCTTCTCGCCTGTTGCAGAGCCTTTTCATGATTTAATTCTCAATCCGGACACGAATATACTCATTTCGCATCCTGAAATGAAATGGTGGTTCCACCGAAAGGAAATTGCCGAAGCCAACACCCGTTTGGAAAAGTCAAAATTATTGCCGGACATTTCTCTAGCCTACAATATTATGGGAATGCGGGGCGTGAATGCCAATGACAAAATGTACGATGCGACACCGCAATTTCATTCGGTTCAGGTAGGTTTGGGAATACCTATTTTCACAGGCGGCCAAAAAGCCAAAATCAATGCTTCAAAAATCAATGAAAGTCTTGCGATGAATGAATATGAAGCGAAATTACAGCAATTTGAAAAGGAATACCGATCTGCTTTTTTAACGTATCAGAAATATTCGGATGCGGTCTATTTCTATGAAAATACTGCTTTACAAAATGCTGACAACATTACGAAAACGGCCAATATTCAATTTCTGAACGGCGAGATTAATTATTTGGAATGGGTGCTTCTCATCAATCAGGTGATTGTCATTCAAAGTGATTATATTCAGGCGGTTAACGACAGAAATCAAGCAGTTACAGAGCTCAATTTTTACAATAATAAAAAATAATACGATGAAAAATATAGTTTTAATCATAAACATAGCTCTATTGCTTCTTTCTTGTGGCAACAAAAACGAGGAAAAGAAAGTAGAAACGGTAAAGCAATTACCGGAGAACAACCTGATTCTCACTAATGAACAGTATAAAAATGCTGGTATAGAAATCGGAAAGTTGACTACCCAAATTATCGCGCCTGTTTTGAAATTGAATGGTAAAATAGAGGTTCCGCCGCAAGGCATGGTTACAGTCAGCGTTCCTATGGGTGGTTATTTGAAATCAACAAGATTAATTCCCGGAATGCAGGTCAACAGAGGACAGGTGATTGCCGTGATAGAAGATATACAATACATTCAACTGCAACAGGATTACCTGACTTCAAAGGCAAATTTAACATTAGCCCAGAGTGAATATAACCGTCAGAGAGAGCTGAACCAAAGCAAAGCCACCAGCGATAAATTATTTGAACAGGCAAGAGCAAATTATCAAACGCAGCAAGTTCTGAAAAGGTCTTTCGAAGAAAAACTGAAACTGATTGGCCTTAATCCCAATAATGTCAGCACCCGGAATATTACCAAAAGTATTTCCGTTTTATCACCCATTTCAGGCTATGTTTCGGCGGTGCATGTGAATGTCGGGAAATATGTCAATCCGAGTGATGTTCTTTTTGAACTGATAAATCCGGCCAATATTCATTTAGCATTGACGGTGTTTGAAAAGGATCTTAACAAGCTGACAATCGGACAAAAAGTTTTTGCGTACACCAACGCCAATCCGGAGAAAAAGCATCTTTTGGAAATTGCACTTATCAATCAAAATATCTCCGGGCAAAATTCGGCGGAAGTCCATTGCCGTTTTAAAGAACCGGACAGAACTTTATTACCCGGAATGTTTATGAATGCTGATATAGAACTCTCTACGGATCAGGCAAGTGCATTGCCCAGCGATGCGATTGTTCGCTTTGAAAACAAACATTATGTATTTGTAGAAAAAAGCGACAGACATTTCGAAAAAACGGAAGTGCAAATCGGAGATTCAGAAAACGGATATACCGAAATCCTCAATTCCGAAGCATTGAAAAATAAAAATTTTGTTATCAAAGGCGCTTATGTCCTGTTGATGGCTTTAAAAAACGAATCAGAAGAATAATATGAAAACAAATGACAAAACGAAGTTCACAGTAACCCATCGTATTTTACACGCATTGGTTGCTATTTTGATGACTGTCCTGTTTATCACCGGGTTTTTACGAGCCTTTTGGATGAGCAAAAAAGCGCTTTTAACTGCAGTGGAGACCACATTAAATAAGCAAAATGTAACCATTGAAAGAGAACAGCTGATTCCTATTGCAAGAAGCATACAGGCACCGATGTGGCAATGGCATGAATACGCTGCTTTTGCGTTGCTTTTCGCATTTTTGGCAAGAATTACCTATATGCTGGCAAGAGGAATTAAATTTCCTTCCCCTTTCAAACAGAGTCAATCCATAAAAGAAAGGCTTCAAGGAATGTTGTATGTAATATTTTATCTGTTCATCGCGATTTCCATCATTACAGGGTTCTATTTGAAATTCGGCGACGGCACTTATGAAGAAACTTCAGAAGCAGTTCACAAATGGGCGGTTTATTGGTTCCCCATTTTCATTTTATTACACTCAGGTGGAATTTTATGGGCAGAATTGAGTGCCAAAAAAGGAATTTCCTCCAAGATGATCGGCGGAGAATAGATGTTTTTTGACGAGCTTTTCCGAAGTTTTATCGCTTTGGAAAGTTTAATTTAATGATTCGTCATTACCTTATAAGTAGGATCTTCGATAATATTGACTTCAATTACGCTTTCTGCATTTTTGATCAGTTGGCGGCAATCGGGACTTAGGTGTTTTAGATGAATTTTCTTGTTCTGTTTGTGATAACGCTCTGTTAATTTATTCAACGCTTCAATAGCCGACATATCTGCCACTCTGCTTTCTTTAAAATCGACGATCACCTCACTGGGATCGTTGAAAGGATCGAATTTTTCCGCAAAAGCTGTGGTAGACGCAAAGAAAAGCGGTCCGTAGATTTCGTAATGTTTCACACCCTGTTCATCAATAAATTTTCTGGCACGAATGCGTTTTGCGTTGTCCCAAGCAAATACCAGAGCAGCGATAATGACACCAATTAATACTGCCAAAGCCAGATTATGCAGAAAAACAGTGACCAGTGTTACCAACACCATCACCAAAACATCGGACTTCGGAAATCGCCGGAATATGCGCAAACTGGCCCATTCGAATGTACCTACAGCCACCATAATCATTAGTCCGGTTAAGGCAGCCATCGGTACTTTTTCTATTAAATTGCTGCCATACATTACAAATACGAGCAACATAACAGAAGCCACAATGCCTGAAAGTCGCGCTCGCGCTCCGTTGGAAACGTTGATCAAACTTTGTCCAATCATGGCACATCCACCCATACCTGAGAAAAATCCTGACATAATATTGGCAGTTCCTTGTGCTACTGCTTCGCGATTGCTTTGTCCGCGGGTTTCTGTAATTTCATCAACAATATTTAAGGTCAGTAAACTTTCTATTAATCCTACTCCAGCAACGATGGCGGCATAAGGCAGAATGATTTGAAGAGTCTCTAAAGTAAACGGAATTTCCGGAATATGAAAAGGGGGAAATCCGCCTTTGATGGAGGCAATGTCGCCTACCGTTTTGGTGTCTAATTTCAGAAAATAAACCAATGCAAAAACAACCAAAATAGCCGTAAGTGAAGCGGGAATCGCTTTTGTTATCTTAGGTAATCCCCATATTATCAGCATGGTTAATCCTACTAAAGCTAAAAGAAGGTACATATTCGCTCCCGTTAACCAACTGCCTGAAGCATCTTTAAATTGATCGAGCTGTGTCATGAAGATGATAATAGCCAAACCGTTGACGAAACCAAAAATAACGGGATGTGGGACCAGCCGAATCAGTTTCCCGAGTTTTAAAAATCCCGCTGCCATTTGAATGATACCCGCCAGAATCACCGTGGCAAAAACATATTCTATACCGTGAGATTTCACTAAACTCACAATAACAATGGCCACAGCACCCGTTGCTCCGGAAATCATTCCGGGTCGCCCACCCAAAACTGAAGTCACCAATCCCATCATAAAAGCGGCATAAAGCCCCGTTAGCGGAGAAAGTCCTGCAATCATCGCAAAAGCGACAGCTTCCGGAACCAACGCCATAGCAACCGTAAGTCCAGAGAGGATTTCAGTTTTGACATTAGCCTCCGAATTCTTATCAAAAAGATTGATGATTTTTTTAAATTCGTTTTTCGTTTTTTGGCGGTAAAGTCGGGTGTATTTTTCCATTAGAGCGGCAAAAATAAGATTTTGAGACGGACAAACAAATTACTTTGAAATGTTTGAAAATTAAGAAGTTTTTATTTTTTCTAGAATGAATTGCCAAAACTACTTTTGAATTTTATGTTTCTTTTCCATTAATTCCTCGTGTTCTTTATGCTTTGTTAATTTGTTTTCCCGAGGATTTATTCGTTTTTTTGATCCCATAAATAGTAGTGTTAATCAACATTAAATTATTCTGAAAGAAGTTTCTTAGTGGAAAAAATCAGTAGTAAAGAAATCGCTAAAATCTTTCTTAAGTTAGGTTTCACAGCTTTTGGCGGACCAACTGCGCACACTGCGATGATGCGGGAAGAATTTGTTGTAAAAAGAAACTGGCTTTCCGAACAGCAATTTCTCGA
>JADMKO010000023.1 GCA_015478785.1 Chryseobacterium sp.
CAGTAATGGCTGATGTTTCCAATGAAGAAGCAGTGAAAGGGTATGTGAATGCTACGGTAAAGGAATTCGGAAAAATTGATGGTTTTTATAACAATGCCGGTATCGAAGGCAAACAGGCTCCATTAACGGAATATGACGTTAATGTATTCAAAAAGGTGGTGGACATCAATTTGATGGGAGTTTATTACGGACTGCGTTATGTAATTCCGGTGATGCAGAAAAACGGCGGCGGAAGAATTGTAAATGTAGCCTCGGTGGGCGGTATTCGGGGTGTGATGAATCAAACCCCTTACGTAGCCACGAAGCATGCGGTGGCCGGAATGAGCAAAAATGCAGCTTTGGAATACGGAAGATATGGAATTCTGACCAACGCCATTGCTCCGGGTGCCATCAAAACGCCTATGGTGGCGGAAGCTTTTAGAGAGGTAAATCCCGATAATCCACAGGCTGCTGAGGATGAATACGCCTCCCGAAACCCAACCAAAAAACTTGGCAAATCTTCTGATGTTGCCTCATTGGTGGCATTTCTCCTAAGTGATCAGAACGGATATATTTCCGGTCAGGTCATCGCTATCGATGGCGGTGAAAGCAATATCTATGGTAATTCGTGATTAACTTTTTGGTAAAAATAAAAGTAATAATTTAACATTTTAAAATCAAAATTATGGCAAAAAAAATCGCAGTAATTATAGGGAGCTTAAGAAAGGAGAGTTTCAACAGAAAAATAGCAAATGAATTGAGCCGCCTTTCATCAGACGGATTCGATCTGGAAATAATAGAAATCGGAAACTTACCATTGTACAGTGAAGATTTGGATCAGAATCCGCCACAGGAATGGACGGATTTCCGCCAGAAAATTAAAAATTCGGATGGTATTCTGGTAGTTTCACCGGAGTACAACAGAACCATTCCGGGTGCGCTGAAAAATGCAATTGACGTCGGTTCCAGGCCTTACGGAAGTTCGGTGTGGCCGGGAAAACCAGGGGGTGTGGTCACTTCTTCTATCAGTTCGCTGGGCGGTTTGGCTGCCAATCATCACATTCGCCAGGCTTTTGTATTCATCGATGTTCCACTGATGCAGCAGCCTGAAGCCTACATCGGAAATTCTTCACAAATCTGGAACGACGACGGAACCGCTGTGGAAGAAACCCAAAAATTCCTGAAAGACTGGATGGGAGCTTATGAAAAATGGGTGAACGGATTCTCGAAATCCTGATCAGAAAGATTAATAACCAAAATATAACAGCCGGATGATAGTTAATCATCCGGCTGTTATGTTTTAAAATAAGTTCAGTAACTGAATTAAATCCAGCCTTGTTCCTTCATCCATTCGTCGTTGTAAATTTTCCCGACATATCGCGAACCGTGGTCATGAAGTAACACGACGATGATATCATCCTTTGTAAACTGATGCTGAAGCTGTTTGATAGCGGCAATGGCACTTCCGGCAGAATAACCACAGAAAATTCCTTCTTCTTTGGCTAATTTCCGGGCATACAGCGCGCCGTCTTTATCGGTAACTTTTTCAAAATGATCGATAACGGACATATCATAGTTTTCCGGAATAATATCTTCACCAATACCTTCAGTAATATACATATAAGCATTTTCGGGATGCAGTTCGCCGGTTTCATGATACTCCTTCAGGATGGATCCGTAAGTATCTACTCCAATGATTTTTATATCCGGATTTTTTTCTTTAAAAAACATTCCACAACCGGTGACGGTGCCTCCCGTTCCTGCGCCTACAATGAAATGAGTAAGTCGTCCGTCCGTCTGTTCCCAGATTTCCGGAGCGGTTTCTTCATAATGAGCCTGTCGGTTCGAAAGGTTGTCATATTGGTTCACGTACCACGCGTTTTCAGTTTCTTCTGCCAGTCTGCGGGAAACGGAATAATAAGATCTCGGATCATCCGGAGCCACATCGGTCGGGCAAATGACTACTTCTGCTCCCAGAGCTTTCAGGACATCAGCTTTCTCTTTGGATTGCTTGGTATTGGTAACAAAGATACAGCGGTAGCCTTTCACGATCGCAGCCAGTGCGAGGCCCATTCCGGTATTTCCTGAAGTTCCTTCAATGATGGTTCCTCCCGGTTTCAGGCGGCCGTCTTTTTCGGCATCTTCGATCATTTTCACCGCCATTCTGTCTTTGACGGAATTTCCGGGATTAAAGGTTTCCAGTTTGGCCAAAACCAGGGCAGGAAAATCTTCTCCTAATACTTTATTAAGCTTTACCATTGGCGTATTTCCGATGGTTTCCAGAATATTGTTTGCGAATTTCATACAGTAATTATAGAACGGCAAATATACTACTTAAAAATAAGTTGCTCCGGGATTCTAATTGTATTTGATGGACTTGACAGGTGAAATTTTGCTGATCAGATAGCTTGGGAAAATCAGTGAAAACCCTGAAATAATCAGAATTCCTGCTGAAATAACGAGCGGAATCAGCGGATTCATATCTACAGGAACCACACTGATGTAATAATTCTCAGGATTCAGGCGGATAACGCCCCAGAAATGCTGAATCGCCAGCAGTCCGATGCCGATTAAATTCCCGAAAACAAGCCCCGGAATCATAATCATCAGCGTATAATTGATGAAAATAGTCCTGATTTGCGCATTAGGAGCACCCAACGTTTTTAAAAGCCCTATGGAATTGGTTCTTTCGATAATGAGAATCAGCAATACCATAATAATGTTGATCACAACTACAACAAGCATGATCACGATAATTACGGCGATATTATTGTCAAAAATATTGATCCAGTCTACAATCTGAGGGTATTTATCTGTAGCTTTCTCAGTGTAGTTTTTCACACCGGTAAGTTTTTCAATTTCAGGAATATCTTTGTCAATGTCATTCACGTTTTTCAAAAAAACATCAATACCACCCACATCCGTTTTTTCCATATCCAAAATGCGCCGCGCATGGTTGATATCACCGATGATGAATTGATCATCAATCATTTTAATATCCGTTTTATAAATCCCTGTAACCTCGAATTTTCGGTATAAAGGCTGTTCCTGTCCGTTTTTGGAAAAGATGGCCACAATGCTGTCTTTCACTTTCAAGTGTAGGTCGCCGGCGATTTTCTCTGAAATGGCAACACCGGAATTAAATCCTTTTCCGGTGATCTCCGGAGTTTTGCCCGCAATCAGAAATTTCTCAAACCGCTGATGGTCAAAATCTTTCCCGACGCCTTTATAAACAATTCCTGCAAAGTTGTGCTCATTTCTCAGAATCCCATAAACAGTGGCATATTCTTGTATTCCGGCAACGTCCGGGTGTACTTTTATTTTACTGAGCTGTAATCCTTTCTGATCCAATACCGAAGAATCGTAAGACGAATTGGAACGTTTGGATTTAATATTGATATGTCCGCTGAAATCCGCCATGCGCAGTTTGATCGCTTCCTTGGAGCCCAGACCTACCGATACCGTGATCAGGGAAACAATGATGCCTAATGCCACAGAGAGCCGTCCGATAAAGATAATGACCCGGGAAAGGTTATTTTTATTATCTTTGGAAAGCGCGATTTTTTTGGAAAAGTATAATGGAAAATTCAAACTGATGGGTTTTAGCCTCAAAATTAAAAATTTACTTCTTATCTCCCTAATTTTTTTAGGAATCAATAGTTTAAAATCACAGGAAAAGAAAACCGGATTCAAAACCGCAGCGGATCGTCATGAATTGTATCTTCCGTTGATCAAAGGAAAAACAGTCGGTATTGTTACGAATCAGACAGGATTGTTGAGTGATAAAACACACCTTGTGGATTTCCTGGTGCAGAATAAATTGAATATCAAAACCATTTTCGCTCCGGAACACGGCTTTCGTGGTGATGCCGATGCAGGTGAACATATCAAAAACGGAACGGATGCGAAAACAGGAATTCCAATTGTCTCCCTTTACGGGCCCAATAAAAAACCAAGGCCGGAACAGCTCAAAGGAATTGAAGTGATTTTATTTGATCTTCAGGATGTTGGTGTGCGTTTTTATACTTATATTTCTACATTAACCTACGTTATGGAAGCTGCCGCAGAACAAGGAATTGAAGTGATGGTGCTCGATCGCCCGAATCCTCATGATGGTTATACCGACGGTCCTGTCTTAAAACCGAGGTTTTCCAGCTTTGTCGGGCTTCATCCCGTGCCTGTGGTGTACGGGCTCACTATTGGAGAATATGGAAAAATGGTGAATGGTGAAAACTGGCTGACAAAAGGAAGGAAAGCAAAATATACGCTGATTCCTATGGCGAATTATCACAAAAAACAACGTTACGGAATGCTGGAAAGGCCTTCTCCCAACCTGCCGAATGACCAATCAATCAATCTGTATCCAAGTTTATGTTTTTTTGAAGGAACTCAGGTGTCTGTAGGACGCGGTACAGATCTGCCGTTTCAGATTTATGGCTCTCCCTGGACGAAAGGTTTGCCATATCAGTTTGTTCCAAAACCCAATTTCGGCGCCAAAGATCCTTTCCTCAACGGTCAAAACTGCTTTGGCGAAAACCTTTCGGGTTTTTCAGAAGACCTTCGGGAATTGAATTTGGAATGGTTGCTGACGGCGTATAAGAATTATAAAAATCCTGAGCAGGATTTCTTTCTGAAAAACCTGTTTTTCGATAAACTGGCCGGAACGGATGTGCTGCGCAAACAGATCATCGCCGGAAAAAGTGAGAAAGAAATTAAAGCTTCCTGGAAAAAGGATCTGGAAAACTTTGAAAAAATCAGAACAAAATACGTCGTTTATCCTGATTAATCTAAATCCTGATGCGTATCGTCATTCCGGTTACGGTACACCAGCCACATTCCGGCGGTCAGGCCGACTACTCCGGCTGCGGCAGTCATCAGCGCACGTTCCAGTTTATCATCAGCAGAATTTCCAATGTAATTCATCAGAAAAAGAACGACGAAAGTGATACAGGCGATGATTAAATATCGGGTGCTCTTTATATTCATTATTTTAATTTGTAAGAAAACATAACTCCGCCACGGTACGGAATCCATTCGCTGCTTTTATTCCATCCTGTTACTTCATCATACCGCACATCCAGTGTCTTGTGAAAGCCTTTATAGTAACTGTTGAAAAATCCGCCCCCGGCAAAAATATCCATATTCCATCGCTCGCTAATAGGGAACTGGTAGCCCACCGTTGCTCCCAATGCAATAGCATAGCCGTCCTGATAGAGATCCGAAGTGACATAAATGGGAGAGTTCTCCGTTAACTGATAAGGGCCATCGCTCCAATAGTTCCATTTCTGCATAATAAATCTGGCTCCGCTAATATTGGCTCCAACATACCATTTGTTAAAAGCACCTTCAAAATAATACCGTGCATCAAATCCCAGCATATACATTTGAGCGTATTTTCCCAGAAAAGATTTCCATGGCGAGATGAAAATGTCGCCCTGAATGGTCATTTTTTCGCTTAACTGATATTCTGCGCCTGCATTGATGATACCGGCGGGCAGAAATACTGCATTGGCTTTCAGATAGAGTTTTTTGGATTCCTGAACTTCAGCGTTTTCCTGTGCGGCAGCAGTGGTGCAGAGCAGCAAAAAAGCTGTAAGCGTTATTGTTTTCATCATTATTGGTTTTTCTTTAGTTCTTCTATGAGCTGTTCTGCGGCAGTCGCATCAGTTTCTCTTTGTTTGGCCAGTCGTGCTGAGGTTTCGGCGTACATCAACGCTTCTGCATTTTTGCCGGTTTTTTGATAAAGACGTGCTAAAATATAAGTGTTTTCAGGATTTTCTGAACGCATGACGGTTTTTTCGGCCCACATCAGAGCAGTCGCAAATGAAGCCGGAGTGCTGGCTTTATCCAGAAATACCCAGGCGGCTTTTAGCAGTTCAGTGCTTTCGTGCGCATCAGGATTCTGATAGTGAGCCAGTGCGGTTCGTTCGTATTCTGCAAACTGGCCGGTTTGTTCGTAATGATTCAACTTCAGGCGGTTCAGGATTTGTTGTGCGTTTTCTTTTCCCACTAAAATACTGGCTTTATCCAGAAACTGAGTTTCGTTCACTGCTTTAGTTGTAGTGTTAACGGCGTTTTCCCAGAGTTTCTGAATCTGAAGCTGGTTGTCAAAATCGATAAAAGTCTGAGGAGTAAAATGCTGATTCAGCGCTTCACGGTTGGCCTGAAAAATTTTGTAATTGGCATCGTCCACAGATTTTACGAAAAACAGAAGATAACCGACTTCATCCTTGGTGAATTCCTTGGTTTTCTTATTTTTAAAATACCGCTCTGAAGCTTTTCTTGCAAACTCATAATCGGTGCTGGAATGAAGTTTAATAATGTTGATTAAAAATTCAGGATCGGTTTCGCCTTTCTCAAAACGTTCTTTCATCGAACCGAATTTACTGTTCACAGCCGCAGCTTCACGTCCCAGTTCCAGAAAAGTACTCTCCGGAAGATAACCCATATTTTGAGAAATCAGTTGGCCGTCTCCGTTGATGAACAGAAAAGTAGGATAGGATTGTACACCGTACCGTGCGGCAATTTCACGGCCTTCACCTTTTTCCATGTCAAATTTTCCGTTAATGAAATGGCTGTTGTAAAAATCGCCGACTGATTTTTGTGGAAACACATTCTTATCCATCATCTTACACGGGCCGCACCATACCGCCATGGCGTCGATGAAAACCAGTTTGTTTTCCTTCTTAGCCTGCGCCAGAAGTTGGCTGAAAGATTCTTTCCGGAATTGGATGCCATCTTGTGCAAACCCAGAAA
>JADMKO010000024.1 GCA_015478785.1 Chryseobacterium sp.
CTTTCAGTGTATTTCTTAAGTTTTCCACTGCGGGAATCGTGTGCTCCAGCACTTTTTTGTAAGCCGCGATGTGCATAGCTGTAGGAAAAATTAAGAAATACACTGAAAGAAAAATCCAAACAATTCAAGAATATTGTTAAAATTGGACGAACCCACCTGATGGATGCCACACCACTCACGCTGGGACAGGAATTTTCAGGCTATGTTGCTCAACTGGATTTCTCGTTAAAAGCGATAAAAAACACTCTTCCCCACCTGTCAGAACTCGCTCTTGGCGGCACCGCTGTAGGAACCGGACTGAATACGCCGAAAGGATATGATGTGCAAGTGGCAGAATATATTTCCGAATTTGCGGGGCTTCCTTTCATCACCGCTGAAAATAAATTTGAAGCTTTGGCTGCGCACGATGCCATTGTAGAAAGCCACGGCGCGCTTAAACAACTGGCAGTAGCCCTATATAAAATAGCACAGGACATCCGCTTTCTGGCTTCCGGCCCGCGTTCAGGAATTGGTGAAATTTTTATTCCTGAAAATGAACCTGGCTCGTCCATCATGCCCGGAAAAGTAAATCCTACGCAAAGTGAAGCTTTAACGATGGTATGCGCACAGGTTTTAGGAAATGATACTACGATTTCTTTCTCCGGCACTCAGGGAAATTTTGAGCTGAATGTTTTTAAACCTGTCATGATTTACAACTTCCTTCAGTCGGCTACGTTACTGGCAGATGCCTGTATTTCTTTTAATGATCATTGCGCTGTTGGAATTGAAGCTAATGAACCAAGAATCCAGGAACTGGTAGAGAAATCCCTGATGTTGGTTACCGCGCTCAATCCTCACATTGGATATGAAAATGCAGCTACCATTGCCAAAGCAGCGCACAAAAACGGGACTACGCTGCGCGAAGAAGCCATCAATCTGGGATTGCTGACCGCCGAGCAGTTCGATGAATGGGTGAAACCCGAGAAGATGATTTGATACTGAAACTAACAGAAACCCTCTTCCCAAACCAAAGCACTGGCTCCTAAAATAGCAGCATCAGCTTCAGGAAGTTCGCTGAGAATGAGATTTATTTTGCCACGTGAACAAGGAAGTAGATTGCGCTCCATATGAAATTTTGCAGGCCCGAGAAGGAAATCTCCGGCTTTTATAACGCCACCGAAAAGAAGAATTGCTTCAGGCGAGGAAAACATTACGAAATTGGCAAATGCTTCGCCAAGTTTCTGGCCTGTATATCGAAATACTTCTATGGCAACCGCATCGTTCTTCAGGGCACAATCGTAAACGGTTTTAGAATTGATTTCCGTTTCAGGATATTGATTGAGCAGACTGTCGGGAAATTCTGCGCGCATTTTTTTTGCCGTAATCGCAATACCAGTTGCGGATGCATACGCTTCCAACGAACCTTCCGAATCTGTACTCCAGTGTTTCCTGCCACCGGGTTTTACGATGGTATGCCCGAGTTCGCCGGCGAACCCATCATGGCCATAAATTAATTTTCCGTCACAAACAATTCCGCTTCCGACGCCTGTTCCCAAAGTAATCATGATGAAATCTTTCATGTTTTTGGCGGCTCCGTATTTCATTTCACCTACTGCAGCAGCATTGGCATCGTTCGTAATGGTGCAGGGAATATTCAATTTTTCCGTCAGGATTCGGGCCAAAGGAATACTTCCTTTCCACTTCAGGTTAGGCGCATCCTCTATGGTTCCGGTATAATAATTTCCGTTGGGTGCTCCTATTCCGATGCCACAGAACTGATGATCGCTAAACTTCTGAATCAATGATTGAATAATGTTAGAAAGCGCATTGATGAACTCCTCCACCGTTTCATGGTTTCCGGTAGGCAGGCTTCCTTTCTCTAAGATTTCACCAGCCCGGTTCACCATCCCGAATTTGGTATTGGTGCCCCCGATGTCGATTCCAAGTGCAATTTCTATTGACATATTTTATGTTTCTACGGATGGGTAATTATCAAATTAAAAATGAAACAAAACATGAAAATTTCTTTCAGGTTTTAAATTCCTCAAATTTAGCATAATTCGCGGATTTGGGTAATAGTACGGATATTGATATGGTAAAAATAAAAAATCCGCTTGAAGTTCTCAAGCGGATTAATATATAAAACATTCATCTTACGATGGGATTTCTCCTTTAAAAAGGAAGGAAATGGTTTCTCTATTTACTTTGTCCACCATTTCACTGAAAAGGTAAAAAGATTCCTGTTTGTAAATTACCAGTGGATCTTTTTGCTCGTAAACGGCTCCTTGGGAAGATCTCCGAAGGTCATCCATTTCGCGAAGATGCAGTTTCCAGTTTTCATCAATAATAGACAGCGAAATATTTTTTTCAAAATCGTCTATCAGGCTTTGGCACTTGGTTTCAAACGCTTTATGAAGATCTGCAACAATGGTCATGGTGCGGGTTCCGTCGGTAAATGGAACCTGAATCATTTTGAACATAGAGCCTTGATTCTGGTAAACATTTTCGATGATGGGAAAGGACTTTTCTCTCATCAGTTCCAGCCTCTTTTTATAATCTTCTTCAGCTGCTTTGAAAACGATATTGCTCAGTTCCGGAATTTGTGTGTTTTTGAATACACTTTCAGAAACAGGAGCATCCATCGTGAAATTCTTAATGATTTCGTATTCAAAATCTTTGAAGTTTCCATCTGCTTTCGTTTTTGCTACCACAGAATGAGCCACATCATAAATCATGTTTGAAATGTCATATTTCAGGTGATCGCCGAAGAGCGCATTTTTTCTTCTTTTGTAAATCACATCCCGTTGCTTGTTCATCACATCGTCATACTCCAGCAATCTTTTTCGGATTCCAAAGTTATTTTCCTCTACTTTTTTCTGGGCTCTTTCGATGGATTTTGTAATCATGGAATGTTGAATCACTTCACCTTCTTTGTGTCCCATTCGGTCCATCATCTTGGCGATTTTTTCTGAACCGAAAAGCCTCATCAAGTTATCCTCAAGCGAGACATAAAATTGTGAACTTCCCGGATCTCCCTGTCTTCCGGCACGTCCTCTCAACTGTCGGTCAACCCTTCTGGAATCGTGTCTTTCGGTTCCGATAATTGCTAAACCTCCGGCTTCTTTCACGCCTTCTCTCAGCTTGATATCGGTACCCCGGCCTGCCATATTCGTAGCAATAGTTACTTGTCCCGCACGACCAGCGTCGGCAACAATTTCCGCTTCTTTTTTGTGAAGTTTTGCATTCAGAACCTGATGAGGAATTTTCCTGAGCTGCAGCGCTTTGGAAAGCAATTGAGAAATCTCTACTGAGGTGGTTCCTACAAGAATAGGTCTTCCGGCAGCAGTCAGACGTTCTATTTCCTCAATAACAGCGTTGTATTTTTCACGATTGGTTTTAAAGACAAGATCCTGACGATCATCTCTTTGTATTGGCCTGTTGGTCGGAATTACGACAACATCCAGTTTGTAAATCTGCCAGAATTCTCCTGCTTCGGTTTCCGCTGTTCCTGTCATCCCCGCAAGTTTGTTATACATCCGGAAATAATTCTGAAGAGTAACGGTGGCAAAAGTTTGTGTAGCGGCTTCTATTTTTACATTTTCCTTAGCTTCAATCGCTTGGTGCAGTCCATCGGAATACCGTCTGCCTTCCATAATACGGCCGGTTTGCTCGTCTACGATTTTTACTTCTCCGTCAATCACTACATATTCATCGTCTTTTTCAAAAAGAGTGTATGCTTTTAAGAGTTGGTTCAGCGTATGAACTCGTTCAGACTTCACGGCAAAATCTCTGAAGAGTTCTTCTTTCGCTGCAAATTCTTCTTCTTTCGTAAGATTTTTCGCTTCCAGTTCTGCTATTTCGGTACCGATATCCTGTAATACGAAGAAATCTTTATCACCATCGCCGGCGGACATATATTCTACGCCTTTATCGGTAAGATCAATCTGATTATTTTTTTCATCAATCACAAAATAAAGATCTTTGTCTACTTTTGGCATTTCACGGTTGTTATCCGCCATATATTGGCCTTCCGTTTTCTGAAGTAAAGCCTTGTTTCCGGTTTCTGAAAGGAATTTAATCAAAGGTCTGGACTTCGGTAATCCTCTGTATGCCTGAAGGAGTTTGAATCCACCTTCCTTGGTATTGCCTGCGGCAATTAGTTTTTTGGCTTCATTAAAAATCTGGGAAACCGTTTGCTTTTGTACACTTACAATGCGATCCACAGATGGTTTTAAAACGTCAAATTCCTGACGGTCGCCTTGCGGAACTGGCCCGGAAATAATCAGTGGCGTTCTCGCATCATCAATCAATACGGAATCCACCTCATCCACAATTGCGAAATTCAGTTCTCTCTGAACCAGTTCGGATGGAGATGCCACCATGTTATCTCTCAGATAATCAAAGCCAAATTCATTATTGGTTCCATAAGTGATATCGGAGTTATACGCTTTCTTTCTGCCGTCGGAGTTGGGTTGGTGATTGTCGATACAGTCTATTGAAAGACCATGAAACTGATATAAAGGTCCCATCCAAGCGGAGTCTCTTTTAGCAAGATAATCATTTACGGTAACCACGTGGACACCACGGCCGGGAAGTGCATTGAGGTAAATGGGAAGTGTTCCTACAAGCGTTTTTCCTTCACCCGTAGCCATTTCTGCAATTTTACCGCTGTGAAGTACCACACCTCCGATGTACTGTACATCGTAATGCACCATGTCCCAAATAATTTCTGTTCCATGAGCATTCCATGAGTTTTTCCAAACGGCTTCATCACCTTCTATCTTTACAAAATCTTTACTGGCGGCGAGTTCGCGATCCCAATCTGTTGCTTTCACACGAATTTCACCATTCTCTGCCCACCTTCTTGCGGTTTCTTTGATGAGTGCAAAAGCTTCAGGAAGGATTTCCATCAATACTTTTTCTTCTGTTTCGTAAGCTTCTTTGTTCAGCACATCTATCCGCTGAAAGAGCGCTTCTTTTTCATCAATATTGGAAGTATTCTGAATTTGTTCCCTGGTTTGTTCGATCTCGGAAGTGACAGAAGCAGATGTGCTTTTTATTTTTTCTTTGAATTCCGCAGTTTTCACTCGCAATTCATCATCACTCAGCTGCCGGATGTTATCCTCTACAGCTTTTATTTTGGTTACTACTTTTTTTACCTCTTTCAGATCATTGGCGTTTTTATCACCAAGAAAACCTTTTAGAATTTTGTCTAAAACACTCATGTCTTGTTATTTGCTTGCAGCGGACTGCCGGCTGCTTTGGATTTTGTTAAAAATGGCAGAGGGCCAGTTGTAAAATTAATATTCATCCTCGTTCCAGAGGAAATCTTCATCTGTAGGATAATCGCTCCATACTTCTTCTATAGATTCATAAATCTCGCCTTCATCTTCTATCGCCTGAAGGTTTTCGACTACTTCCATCGGCGCACCAGTTCGGATGGCATAATCAATAAGCTCCGCCTTCGTCATAGGCCACGGAGCATCGCTTAAATAGGAAGCTAATTCTAATGTCCAGTACATATTCTTAGTGTTTTTATTTTCCCTGCAAAAGTATAAAATTAGCTGAAAAATCAAAGCTTTTTCCCGCTGATTTTCAATCTTTTTGAAACATTTGCTATGATTCTTTATTCATGATTTTGAGTTGTCGTGAATCTTCTGGGTTTCCGCTTTTCAAAAAGGCTGAAACAGGCTTTTATATTCAGTATTTCTTGCAGGTTTGGGCTCAATTTTTCAAAAACCATTCCACAAATCTTTTTATGCCATTTTGGAAGTTTACCTTAGGTTGATAACCGATCATTGCTTTTGCTTTATCAATATTGGCGTGGGTTTTCATGACATCTCCCTGCTGTAAAGGAAGGTAATTCTTTCTCGCTTTTATTCCCAATTCTTCTTCGATGGTGGTTACCATTTCATCGAGCGGTATCACCTGATTTTCTCCAAGATTGAGAATTTCGTAAACTTGAGTATGTGTTTGCAGATATTCAATACTTTTTAAAATTCCGTCAACGATATCGTCAATATACGTATAATCCCGGGAAGTGGTACCGTCTCCGTAGAAAGGGATTTCCTGTTGCCCGGAAATCATTTTTGTAAACTTATGAATCGCAAGATCAGGTCTTTGCCTCGGCCCGTATACGGTGAAGAAACGAAGCTGAATCATATCTATTGAATACAAATGATGATACACATGGCCCAAAGTTTCTACACTTTTTTTGGTTGCTGCATAAGGAGAAATGGGGTGATCCACTGAATCTGTTTCAGAAAATGGGATTCTCTCGTTATTTCCATAAACACTGGAGGAAGATGCGCAAATAAATTTCTGAATTTTAAAATCTCTGCACAGTTCCCAAAGATTCATCGTTCCGCGAATATTGACTTCCTCATACTCCAAAGGCCTGTCGATAGAAGGCCGGACACCCGCCAAAGCTGCCAAATGAATCACCATATCAACTGAATGATTTTGAAAAACAGTTTTCAGACCGGCACGATCTCTAATATCTTGGTAATATAACTGATACCGCTCAGAATGGGTTCGGTCTACGAGTGTATTGATGTCAGTATCTTTTTCTGAGAAAGAAAAATGCGGAGATTGCTGTAAAGATTCCAGCGTATTTCGGATTTTAATTTTGTAATCATAAAAACTGTCAAAATTGTCAACGTTAATGACAGAGTGTCCGTTTCGCAAAAGGTGTTGAGCTAAATGAGAACCTATGAAACCGCTGGCTCCGGTGATGAGATACGTCATACTGGAATTTATTTGTATCGCAAAGGTATAAAATTAGAAAGAGGAAAATAATTCCTTATTTTTACGAAAAATTCAGAATGAAATTTCAGGGACAGGTGCTGAAAATGAGCACGATTAATGATACTCCTATTCAATATTATTTGAATTTTTCTAATGATTTGATTAACATGAATCAACTCATCGGAAAAAAATTGAAACTCAGGCATATTGGCTATAAGTGTGTGAATTGTGGAAATGATGAGAAATTGTACCGAATGGGATTCTGCAAAAAGTGTTTTTTTGAAAGTCCTTATGCCAGCGGTACCATTATCCGGCCCGAACTTTCCACCGCACATCTGGGAATTGCCGAAAGGGATTTGCAGGTAGAACAGGAAATTCAACTGGTTCCTCACGTGGTTTACCTCGCTTATACCGGAGACGTAAAAGTGGGCGTTACGCGGTTCAATCAACTTCCTACAAGATGGATAGATCAGGGTGCTACTTTTGCGCTGCCCATTGCCAAAACTACCAACCGTTATGAAGCCGGAATGATAGAAGTTGCCCTGAAAGAGCATCTTCCGGATAAAACAAACTATAAAAAAATGCTTCAGGACGATTTTGAAGACGATCTGGATCTTGCGGATTTCCGAAATAAAATAGAGCAGTATTTTCCGGAAGAATTCAAAGATTTCTATTCTATGGAAGGCGAGGTGTCGCGGTTGGATTATCCTTATGAAGCTCCAGCGAACATCAATGTTTTTACGATGGACAAAAATCCCGAGTTTGAAGGAACATTAGCCGGAATTAAAGGGCAATATCTTTATTTTGAAGGCGGAAATTTCATCAATATGAGAAGCCATGAAGGCTATGTAGTGGAGCTTGAAACTTTGTAGTTTTCTGAATTATAGATTAATTCCCTATAATTAAGCAAACATTTCAAAATATCTTGAAAAAAGATTGCGACTGCTTTTTCCATATCTTTAGATAATATTTTTCTGATGAATAAAAGATGGGCGAAAAAGGGTGCCATTGCTCTGGCGATTATATTGATTTTAGGGATTGTCGCCAATCTCGCACTTCATCTTTGGCTCCAACACAAGTTGCCGGAAATCATTAAGAAAAACAGTGATTATGTAGTTTCCTATCAGTCGCTTCAAGTCAGCTTGATTACAGGTTCCATCGTTGCACAGGATATTTCGATAGAAACTAAGCACCCGGAAAATCAGGAAATTCTTCGCTTGAAAGGAAAAATAAATGCCTTGGAGATCAGCAGGTTTGGGATTTATCGTGCAGTATTTAAAAAGGAATTTTATTTCAATGAATTATTTCTGGACAAACCCGATCTTCAAATTATTCTCGCCCGTCCAAAATCTGATTCAGAAAAGCGTAAAACACAGGATTTACTTAAAAATATTAGAATTGACGGCGGAAATATTCAGGTTTTTACGGCGAAAGGAAAGAAACTTCTTTCCGTGAACCAACTTGATCTTGAGGTTCAGAATATCCGCATGACCGAGAAATCCATAGAAAGTGTGCTGCCGTTAGCTTTCGATCATTACAATATTCAAAGCAAAGATTTTTTTTATCAACCTGATGATCTGTACATTGCTTCGGCCAAAAGCATCAAAACGGAGAAAGGGAAAATGGTGATTGATGAATTCCGGTTGATACCGCAAGTCACGCCGCAACAGTTTGAAAAATCCTTCCCTGAACGGAAAAATATGTTTAGGATTACTTCCAAAGAAGTTCACTTTACGGATATTCAGCTGAATAAAAATATCATTTCAATGGCCAACTTCACTCTGGAACAGCCTGAAATTCTGATGTACACTGCAACGCCTTCTATTAAAAAGAAGAAAAAAAGAAAAACTCCCGATCTGAAACTTGATGATATTGTTTTAAATAACGCCAGAATTGAAATCCGAAAAACAAATGGAGAAACCATTTTTGGATCAGAAAAAGTGAATATTGGAATCAATAAATTTATATTCGATCAGGAAACATCGAAGGAAACGATTCCGTTTGCCTATGCCGATTTCAAAATTTCCGGGGAAAATATTTCATTCGCTGCAAAGAATCAGAAAGGAAAAATAGGATCAATTTCTCTGACACCAAAAAGCGGAAAGCTCAATCGAATTTCTATCTTACCATTAACTAAAAGTTCAAATAATTCTTCCTTACAATTCACCGGTAATCAATTGGCTTTCACTACAAACGACTGGAACTTCAAAAATAATACACTTCATTTAGACATTGAAAATATTACAGTAGATGGAGCGAAAGGTTCGGTGCGAGCCGCGGTAAATTCCCAACCGAAAAAAACACAAGTTTCCACTATTCATTTTCCGGTGAAAATTAGAAATATCGTAGTGAAAAACTCTGATTTTACTTATATAAATAAAGAACAACCTCTTACCATAACAGGCCTGACTGCCAATGTAAATTCTTTGAAAATTTCGCAGACCGATCAGTTGGTCTTCGATCTTGGAAATTATTCCATCACTGCAAGAAATTTACACTACAAAACCCGCTTTTACAACATTAAAACAAATAATGTGAATCTAAATCCGTCGACTATTCAAGTGGCGGATTTCACCATGATTCCGACAGTTTCCAGAAGTGAATTTATCCGAATGATTCCTGTGGAAAAAGACCTTTATAACCTGAAAGCACCTAAGATTTCAATACAGGGAAAATGGAATTTACTTTCGAAAAATAAATCCTTCAATGCAGACCAAATTACCATTCAATCAGCAGACGCGAATATTTTCCGAAGCAAAATTCCAAAAGATGATTCTTCTGTAAAACCGATGTATTCTGAACTATTGAGGCGGATTTCGTTTCCTTTCACGGTGCGGAAGCTGGAACTAAAAAATGCTTTGCTGGAATATGAAGAAGACACCGAGAAAAGTGAAGGTCCGGGAAAACTGAGTTTCGGAAATTTCAACCTGACAGCACAAAATATCAACTCAGGGAAAAGGTCGGGAAATACCAAAATTCCGATTCGCATCCAGTGTCGTTTTATGAACGCTTCTCCTATGGATGTTACCTGGAATTTGGATACGGCGAGTAAAGATGACCGGTTTCAGATTAAAGGAAGCATCGCCGATTTGCCGGCTCAACGCATTAATCCTTTTATTGAACCTTATCTGGAAATTCGTGCTACAGGGAGTATTGATGTTTTGAGTTTTGATTTTAATGGAAATAAATCAGGAATTCAGGGAGAAATGCAGATTAAGCATGAAGACCTGAAAGTGGATTTGCTGAAAGAAACCGGCGAAAAAAAGAAAGTTCTTTCGGCCATTGTCAATATTTTTGTAAAATCTGATTCGGGAAGTTTGCCTGATTCTGTGGAAATAAAAGCGGAACGCGATCCTACGCGTTCTTTTTTCAATTTGTTCTGGAAAGGAATTGAGGACGGCCTAAAGAAAACCCTCATTGGGATTTCACCTGCGGAGAAAAAAGAAACGGAAGCGAATTCCAAATAAAAAATCCTGACTTGCAAAAAGTCAGGATTTCAATTTTTATGCTAAACGCTACTTATGCGTTAGGCTCTATAGATACGAAAGATCTGTTGTTTGCTTTCTTTCTGAAAACTACTTTACCGTCAACCAATGCGTGCAAAGTGTGGTCTTTACCCATGCCCACGTTTTCACCCGGGTGGTGTTGCGTACCTCTTTGTCTTACGATGATGTTGCCAGCAATTGCTGCCTGTCCTCCGAAAATCTTCACTCCCAGTCTTTTGGAATGTGACTCTCTACCATTTTTGGAACTACCAACTCCTTTTTTGTGTGCCATTTTATTTTAAGGTTTTTTGGTTTATAAATTATTCAGCGTTGTTGCTGTCTGTTGTTGTTTCTGTAGCTGCAGGTTCTGCTGCTGCTGCTTTCTTAGCCTTTGGAGCGGCTTTCTTTTCTTTCTTGTCATTATCGAAACCTGTGATTCCGGTAATTACGATTTGAGATAAAGATTGTCTGTGACCATTCTTTTTCTCGTATCCTTTTCTGCGTTTCTTTTTGAAGACAATTACTTTGTCAGCTTTTATGTGGTCCAGGATTTCAGCATCAACAGTGATACCGCTTACAGCCGGGGCGCCAACAGTCGTAGAACCGTTTACAGTAAGAAGAACTTTATCAAAAGAAACTTTCGATCCTTTGTCTCCTTTCAGACGGTTTACAAACAACTTCTGGTCTTGCTCAACTTTGTATTGAAGCCCTGCTATCTCTACAATTGCAAACATTGCTTATAATTTTTAGGTTGTTAATAAATATTTGAGTGTGCAAAAGTACAAAATATTTCTATAATTCAAAGGGTTGTGTGTGTTTTTTATTTTACATTTGATTCTGAATAAGCAGACTATATGCAAAGAGACCTTTACATTGATTTCGCCAAGGGTATTGCCACCCTTTCCATTATTTTTATTCACACCGTATTCTGGAGCGGACAGTTTTATGTTCCTTCGGAAATGCGGGTGCTTTCACTGCTAATAGATGTGCCGCTGTTTTATGCACTCAGCGGACTCACTTCCGGCAATAATGTTGAAAAAACACTTTACCGACTTCTGAAACTGCAGATTACCTACATGATCTTTGTAACATTTCTGTTTTTCCTGGATTATTTATTTAAAGTTTTCGGGCTTCATTTTTTCGGAATGGATGAGATGAAAAATTTCTATTCCACCTTTGGCAGTAAATATGTACCACAGAATATTTCGGATATTCCACAATGGCAAAACTTGGGCAACTGGTACCTTCACAGCTATACCAACGCGGACACTTTTCCTGTAGTGATGGGAAGTTTCTGGTATCTGAAAGTATATTTCATCATGACCGTTTTTGGTGTTTTGATCCTGAAATTTTTTCCTAAGCATGTTCGTTGGTTCATCGGAATCTGTCTTGCCCTGATCCTTCTTTTTCATTTCTTTCCCCATTATTATCCTTCAGGTCAGGTAGGATATATCGTTGTTTATCTCGGCGTTTTTCTGGTTGCCAATACTTTAAAAGGGAAAAAAATCCCTACGAAAACCATTCCTTTTATCTATGCGGGAATTGCGCTACTATTGATCGGAATGTTCTGGAATTATGGAAGTGATATATTTTACAGAATGAATAAACAGAAATTTCCCCCGAAAATCCCGTACGTTATTTGGTCTTTATTTTCGTTGGCCACCTTATTTGTCTTATATAACAGATTGAAAATCAGAAAAGATAATTTCATCAATTATATTGGGCGGAATGCTATTTTCTATTATTTCGCACAGGGAATGAGTTCTTCGCTCATCTATTTTCTCGTGGTTCCCTTGCAAGAAAAAATGCATTGGGGCGTTTTGTTGATATTTATTTTTGCTGTTAATATTGTTTTGGCCATTCTCCTTGCGGAATTCCTCAAAAAAATAGATCAGCTTGGCTGGAAAGTTTTAGAATTTTTAAAACAAAAAACCGCTGAAAATTAATTTAATCGCTTAGGAAAGTACAGTCAAATCAGCAATAGAAGAAGGGTTTGACTGCTGTAATGAAAAAAATTCTTATCTTTAATTTCTTTTTTAAACAGAATGCAGAAACTTCGGTTTTCCAAATACTTCAAAGGAATTGTCATCCTGCTGGATATCTTTATCATTGCTTTTGTCTTTGTTTTCTTTTTTCATCTCAGAAACCGGGAACTTCAGATTCAAAACGTAGACTGGGAGCAAAATGGGCTTTCAATTCTGCTACTTATTTTCTTCTGGATATTGTTGAGCGGCAGAACCAAACTCTATGATATTCCCAGAAATCTAACCTACACACTTTATCTGGAACGCCTCATTAGCCATATTCTTATTTTTCTGTTCGGGATTATTCTTTTAGGTAAAGTAAGCAATAACATCTTTCTGAAGCATGAACGCTTCGGCTTGGCTATCAGTCTGTTTGTTATTTTCTTTTTTCTGAAATCGATCATTTTCTTTTTCTTGAAATTTTTGAGAACAAAAGGCCTTAACTTCCGGAATGTCATGTTTTTAGGAGCGAAAACAGATGCGAGTGAAATTTTGGAAAATGCGCTGACTGAGAGAAGGGATTATGGTTTTAAAATTCACCCTTATCCTCATACGGAAATTCGAAATGAAGAATTGGTAGCTTTCTGGAGTGAAAACGGAATTCATACGCTGTATATGCCGGCGCATGGTTCAGGCATCAGTTCCGCACAACAGAATGAAATTTATCAACAGGCAGAAATCCATAAAATAAAAGTAGCGCTCATCCCCGAAACGGATAACAACCATTATTTCAATTATGAAGTAATGTATATTGAAACCCAGCCTGTCCTTTCGCCGGCGAAATTCCCTTTGGATTACTTCAGTAACTGGTTGATAAAAAGGATATTCGATCTCCTGTTTTCTGCTTTGGTTATTGTTTTTATTGCTTCATGGCTTTTCCCGATTCTGGCTTTATTAATTAAAATCAACAGCAAAGGCCCGGTTTTTTTCAAACAGAAACGCTATGGTTATCATGATGAGGTTTTTTACTGTTATAAATTCAGAACGATGGTGGTGAATAATGAATCTGCCAGTAAAACTACCAAAGAAAATGATGAGCGCATTACCTCAATAGGAAAATTTTTAAGAAAAACCAGCCTAGATGAAATGCCTCAGTTCATTAATGTTTTGTTAGGCGAAATGTCCGTCGTAGGTCCGCGTCCGCACATGCTTTTGGTGGATGATTTTTATAAAAGAAAAATAGGAAAATATACCATTCGGAGTCTTGTAAAACCTGGAATTACAGGCCTTGCTCAGGTAAATGGCCTGCGTGGTGACACCGGAGATATGAATGTTGAAATGAAGAAAAGAATCTTAGCAGATGCGTTCTATGTGAAAAACTGGAGTCCGATTCTGGATCTTGTCATTATTGTCAAAACTATTTACCTCGTGCTGGCGGGAGATAAAAAAGCGTATTAAACATCTGATGATAAGTAGAAAAATATTAATTTAGCCGCATGATAAAAAAGTTCCTGAACGCTTTTGGAGAATACTTTTTGCTGATAGGAAAATCCTTCAGAGCTCCACAGAAAATGTCCGTTTTCTGGAAGCTCCTGATGAGGGAGATCACTGATTTGGGAGTCAATTCTTTTGGATTGGTCGTCTTTACCTCACTATTTGTGGGAGCCGTAGTAGCTATTCAGATGTTCAATAATTTTGATGCATCGGCATTCCCGATTCCACAGTCTTTTGTAGGTTATGCCACGAAAGCGGTGTTGGTTTTAGAATTTTCGCCCACCATCATCAGCCTTGTTCTTGCAGGTAAAGTAGGATCGTATATTGCTTCCAGTATCGGAACCATGCGGGTTTCCGAACAGATTGATGCATTGGATATTATGGGAGTTAATTCTGCCAGTTATTTAATTTTTCCTAAGATTGTTGCGAGTCTTATTTTTAATCCACTGCTCATTGCAATCAGTATAACAATGGGGATTTTTGGTGGTTATATTGCCGGTGAATTAACAGGCAACTGGACCGAGGCAGATTACGAGACTGGAATTCAGATGTATATGCCAAATCTCTTTTACTATTACGCGTTCATCAAAACTCTGGTTTTTGCTTTTATAATTGCTTCAGTACCGGCTTATTATGGATACAATGTAAAAGGAGGTTCCCTGGAAGTAGGAAGGGCGAGCACTCAGGCAGTAGTCTGGACTATGGTCTTTATTATCATTTCTGAATTATTACTTACCCAAATGATATTAAGCTGATGATTGAAGTAAAGGATTTAAAAAAGAAGTTTGGGGATACTGAAGTCCTGAAAGGCATCAGTACCAGTTTTGAAACCGGCAAAGTTAACCTCATCATTGGGCAAAGTGGTTCAGGGAAGACGGTGTTTCTGAAATCGTTGCTCAATGTTTATGAACCATCATCGGGAACCATTCTTTTCGATGAGAGAGATGTCACGAAATTGTCAAGGGAAGAGAAACAGAGTTTGCGTGCGGAGATCGGAACCGTATTTCAGGGCGGTGCGCTTTTCGACTCGCTTACGGTGGAAGAAAATATAACATTTCCTCTGGATATGTTTACCAACCTTACTTTCCGTGAAAAGAAAAGAAGAGCAAGAGAAGTAATGGATAGTGTGCATTTGGAAGGAGCCAGTCGAAAATTTCCGGCAGAGATTTCTGGCGGTATGCAGAAAAGAGTTGCTATTGCACGGGCGATTGTGAATAATCCCAAATATCTTTTCTGCGATGAACCCAACTCTGGATTGGATCCTTATACTTCCAATGTTATCGACGATTTATTGGTAGAAATTACGCAACAATATAATACCACTACCATTATCAATACCCATGATATGAATTCGGTGATGACTATTGGCGAGAAAATTGTATATCTGAAGGATGGCCTTCTGGAATGGGAAGGAAATAAAGATAACGTTATTACAGCAAAAAATGAAAATCTGGTTGATTTCGTATATTCATCAGAACTTTTTAAAGAACTTAGAGAATATTTCTTGTCCACAGATAAAACTTCAATTGAAAATATTAAACCTAAGGAAAATGAATAAACTTTTATTTACCATCTTGTTTTCGGCTTCCGTAAGTGTTGCTGCTCAAGTGTCATTCGCCGGAAAAGCGAATATGATTTTTCCAACCGGAAGCCCTTCTTGGGAAAATTTAAGCAACGCTGTTCCCGAAATTTACAATAATAGCGGGAAAAATAACATAGGATTCAATATCGGAATTTCAGCCAAGGTTGATCTTCCTTCCTCTTTCTTTATTATGCCAGAACTGTACTATACTACTTTCAAAAATTCTTTTACGCACAGAGATACCAATACAACGATTGAAGCGGTGAATAATCGTATAGATTTGCCCGTGCTTTTGGGGATGAACGTAGTGAGCAATTATCTTGGTGTGGTAGCCGGACCTGTTGCAAGTTATAATCTGAGTTCAGAAAATCAGTATAATGATTTCAAAGAAAATGCAACGAATAACTTTACGGTTGGATACCAGTTTGGTCTTCAGTCCAAAATCAGCAAAATTGTTCTTACAGCAAGATATGAAGGAGCATTCACTTCGGATGAACGAACGTATGTGAATTCCGCTTCAAATGCGATTGATCCCGATTATGTGATTCGCTACGACAACAGGCCAAGCTTGATAATTTTAGGAATCGGATACGTTTTCTAAGAATTGTTATTGATTTAATTTGCAATAAAATAAATGCGCAGAATTAAAAATTATTCTGCGCATCATTATTTAAAACTGATTCTTGTCTTAATGCTTCTTCTTTTTTAGCCTGTTCTTCAGCTTGTTTTTGTAAAATTGCACGTTCTTCCAAAAGTCTTTTAAATTCCTGTCTTTTCTTTTCTTCTCTTATTGCAGAACCTTTGCTGATGTAACCGATAACACCTCCGATGATGAGCCCAATTCCTATTCCTGCCAGCATTCCCATCAGACTGATGGGTTCAAAAAATCTGACGGGAGAAAACTCCGGCATAAGATTATACAATAAAAACGAAACGCCGAGAAGCAGCACACCTGCAAAGATCAAATTCTTCATAATGGATTGGATTGTAAACTCAAATGTAAATAAATTTAAGACAATTCCGATAAAAAAAAGAATTTATTTTCCGCCTGCAGCTCTGTAATACTCCATCGCTTTGTTCATATATTTATTCAAACCAGCAATACGGTCTTCCGGTCCGGGGTGGGTAGAAAGGAATTCAGGCGGGCGTTGGTTGTTTCCGGATGCAGATTCCATTCTGTTCCAAAACGGGATTGCTTGTCTAGGATCGTATCCCGCCATTCCCATAAGATAAAGCCCCATTTGATCAGCTTCAAGTTCTTGTTTCCTTCCGTAGGAAAGTAAAACCATTTGTCCTCCGATTGGATATACCTGAGAAAATATTTGGGCCCATTGTCCGCTGGAAATTGTGGATCCAATAAGAGCACCTCCCAATTCTGCCACCATTGCCTGTGAAATTCTTTCATTTCCGTGTCCTGCTAATGCGTGTGAAACTTCATGTCCAAGAACAACTGCAAGTCCCGTATCATTACCCGTAATAGGGAGAATTCCTGTATAAACAGCTACCTTTCCTCCGGGCATACACCATGCGTTAAGTTGTTTGTTTTCAATCAGTTTGAATTCCCAGTTGTAATGTGCAAGGTCAGATTCCCGACCGATATTTCTATAGTAAGCTTGCGCTGCATTTTTAATTCTGTTTCCTACATTCGTAACACTTTTGGCTTGTTGCGTTCCGGTAATCACCTTTTCTTGTGTTAGGGTTTTCCGATATTCCTGTGCAGCCATCGTAGAAATTTCAGCATCGTTGGCCAGTTTCAGGGAAGATCTTCCGGTAATGGGATTGGTGGAGCAGGCTGTCATTACGGTTAGTGTAATTCCGATTCCTAAAATACTTTTACTATTCATAACAGATTATTTAATACTTTCAGATTCCTCAATTTTTATTCCAAAAGAAAAAGAGTATTTTTTTTGCATTAAATTTGTAGTGATTGTATAACAAAATATATCAAAAATGAAAAAGATTATATTTCTGATGATGAGCATGTTACTTTTTCAGGGATGCTCTTCACAGATTTACGTTTCTCCGGAAGCGTTAGAAAACATGGTGAACGCAAAGCAGCTCACTTTTATGGCGGAAAAAGCCAATTCTTCAAATCCTGATGTGATTAATGCTGCCAATTCAATTCCTACGTACAGCGCATCCCAAATGATGAGGTTAGATTATGGCTACACCCTCGTTCTGAAGAAAAACTCTATAACGGCCGCGCTTCCTTATTTTGGCAGAGTTTACAATGCAAATATTTACAATACTGATAAACAAGGGATTAATTTTAGCTCTAAAGATTTTACCATTACGCAGGAGCAGAATAAGAAAGGAACTTATTTTCTGAAAATCACGCCGCGGGATGTTTCTCACATCAATGTTTTACACCTGGAAATTTACAAAAACGGAAAAGCGACACTTTCTGTTAATGCTCAGGACCGGCAACCGATTTCCTATGACGGGTATATCATGAAAAATGAGGAAACTAAGAAATAGATTTCCCTAAAATCTTTTCCACAAACAACTTAGCTTCAGAACTCGGATTTGCGCGCAGTTCTGATACATTATTTTTATGATTTTCTAAAGAATTCTGCATGGTATTTTCTTGGGTTGTTGCCTGAAGAATATAATGCTGTACCCAATAATCAAAACGTTTTTCGGCCTGCTGTTTCCGTACTTCTTCGAAACGGCTGCTCTGTTTTTTCAGTTCGATAAATTCTGAAATTTTCTCTTCTACTGATTCCAGTCCTTCGTTTTGCAACGCAGATCCCAATAACACCGGAACTTTCCAGTTTTTCTCTTTTTCATGCAGAAAATATAATGCTCTCAGAAGCTCCTGTTTCGTCGATTTCGCCTTATTTATGTTTTCAGGATTTACTTTATTGATGAAAATAATGTCCACCATTTCCATCACACCGCGCTTTATTCCCTGCAATTCATCGCCTCCGCCAATTATTTTCAGGAAAAGAAAAACATCCGAAATGTCTGCTACCAGAACTTCACTTTGTCCCACGCCCACGGTTTCTATTAGAATATGATCATATCCTGCGGCTTCGCAAACCAGCATCGTTTCAAAAGTAGTGTTCGCAATTCCGCCCAGAAATCCTGAACTTGGGGAAGGTCGGATGAAAGCATTTTCTTCTTTTGCCAGTTCTTCCATCCGGGTTTTATCTCCTAAAATGCTGCCTTTGTTTAAAGATGAACTGGGATCAATAGCGAGAACTGCGACTTTTTTTCCTTTTTGAATGAGGAGCTTACCAAAACTTTCGATGAAAGTAGATTTTCCCGCACCAGGAACTCCTGTGATGCCGATGCGGACCGAGTTTCCGGTGTAAGGCATTACTTTCTTCAGCAAATCTTCAGCTTGCAGCCGGTGTTCTGCGTTTCGGCTTTCCACCAGCGTGATGGCTTTTCCGAGCATTCGTTTGTTGCCGGATCGTATTCCTTTTATCAGTTCTTCGTTGGAAATTTTCATTTTCTCAAATGTACAAAAAACAATTTTCCGGCTTCAAAAATATCTGTATTTTAGAGCACAAATATTTACCAATGAAAAAAGGAATTCTTACAGTGATAGTTTCAGGTATTTTTATGGTTTCCTGTACACAGAAAGGAACTGCAGTACAACCCGGAAGCAAAGTTTCAGAATCTGACCGTATTGCACAGGGAAAAGTAATTTTCGATAATTCTTGCGGAAAATGTCATGATCTTCCGGACCCGAAATCTCATAATGATGATGAATGGATCGGGATTGTCAATATTATGGCAAAGAAATCCAAGCTAACAGAGGAGCAGGGAACTTTAGTCTATGAATATATTACGGCAAATAATTAAAACAAGTCTTCACCGGGATTTTTAGTTTATTGATCCTGACATCATTTTTTCAAGAATTTCACAGGCAGATTTTGGCAGGTTAGTTCCTGGTCCGAAGATGAAATCTGCACCGTTTTGATATAAAAAATCATAATCCTGCTGAGGAATGACACCGCCAACAACGATGCTGATATCCTCTGCATCAAGCTTTTTCAGTTCCTCTACAACCTGAGGAACAAGTGTTTTGTGTCCGGCTGCAAGAGAAGAAATTCCCAGAATGTGAACATCATTTTCTACCGCTTGTTTTGCCACTTCTTCAGGAGTTTGAAAAAGAGGAGCTACATCCACATCGAAACCCATGTCTGCAAAAGCCGTTGCTACTACTTTGGCACCGCGGTCATGTCCGTCTTGGCCCATTTTGGCGACCATAATTCTTGGCCTTCTACCTTCAGATTCATCAAATTTCTGAGTTAAAGTCACAGCTTTTTCAAAATATTCATTTTTGTTGGCATTCATCGCATATACACCTTGTATGGTTCTGATATTGGCTTTGTACCGCCCGAAACTTTCTTCTAGGGCATCGCTCATTTCGCCTAACGTAACTCTTCTTCTGGCTGCTTCAATGCAGATTTCCAGAAGATTTCCGCTTCCGGTTTCGGCTGCTTTTCTAAGTTGGTTCAAAATTTCTGCCGTTGCTTCAGCATTCCGTTCCGATTTTATTTTTTCAAGCCTTAAAATCTGTTTTCTCCGAACTTCAGAATTATCAATATCCAAAATATCAAATTCCGGCTGTTTCAATTGTGATTTAAAAGAATTGACTCCGATGATAAACTCTTCGCCACTATCAATTTTTGCCTGTTTCTTCGCTGCTGCTTCTTCAATTCTCATTTTGGGAATTCCTGCTTCGATGGCTTTTGTCATTCCGCCTTCCTGTTCAACTTCATCGATATATTTCATCGCTTCATCGATCATCTGCTGGGTCAGGCTTTCTATCAAAGTGCTTCCACCCATTGGATCTACCACATTGCAAATTCCGCTTTCATGCTGAAGAATAATTTGTGTATTTCTCGCAATTTTCGCTGAATAATCGGTGGGAAGCGCAATGGCTTCATCTAAGGCATTCGTGTGGAGCGACTGTGTTCCGCCCAAAGCAGAAGACAAGGCTTCAATGGTAGTTCTGGTAATATTATTAAAAGGTTCCTGCTCAGTTAAGCTCCAGCCCGAGGTTTGAGAATGGGTTCGCAAGGCTAAAGATTTCGGATTCTGAGGATTAAACTGAGTCAAAAGACGAGCCCAGATGTATCTTGCGGCACGCATTTTTGCAATTTCCATGAAATGATTCATCCCGATAGCCCAGAAAAACGATAAACGTGGAGCGAAATCATCAATGCTCATTCCTGCTTTAATTCCAGTTCTCACATACTCTAATCCGTCTGCCAAGGTATAAGCCATTTCCAGAACCGGAGTTGCACCCGCTTCCTGCATATGATACCCTGAAATAGAAATAGAATTGAATTTAGGAATATTTTTAGAAGAATATTCAAAGATATCTGCAATGATTTTCATGGAAGGAGCAGGCGGATAAATGTAGGTGTTGCGCACCATGAATTCTTTCAGAATATCATTCTGTATAGTTCCGGAAAGTTTTTCCTGAGCAACGCCCTGTTCCTCAGCAGCTACGATGTAAAAGGACAAAATAGGAAGAACGGCACCGTTCATCGTCATTGAAACTGAAATCTCATCCAAAGGAATTTCATTGAACAAAATCTTCATATCTTCCACGGAATCAATGGCTACGCCGGCTTTTCCTACATCGCCAACTACTCTGGGATGATCAGAATCGTAACCGCGGTGTGTTGCCAGATCAAAAGCTACAGAAAGTCCTTTTTGTCCTGCAGCGAGGTTTCTTCTGTAAAATGCATTGGATTCTTCAGCAGTTGAAAAGCCCGCATATTGCCGGATAGTCCAAGGTTTTTGAACATACATGGTCGAATACGGCCCGCGAAGATAAGGAGCGATTCCCGCCTGAGTATTTAGTATATTACTGTCCTGAGTATCTTTTGAAGTATAAGATGATTTCATTTCCAGGCCGTCTTTTTCAAAAAAATAAGGCTGTTTTTCTTCAAACGAGTGGATGAAATCTGGATGCTGATTCTGAATTTTTTGACGCATTTCTTTGATAATTGCTAAAGGCAGTAAAGTTAAGGTTTTTTTAGAGCTTGTTTAATTGTGTCTGGATTTACTTTACGGTATCTTTATTTCTGTTCGTACTTTTATTAAGATCTTTTTCGGCTTTATCGACTTCCTCCTTTATTTTTTTTCCTGCGTGTTCCAGAGCTTTTCCGGTTTTCTTCGCAGCCTTATTCACGCCTTCTTTCACATTTTGAGCTGTTGAGTCAATCTGTTCTTCATCGAAACCTACTTTCTCTATCGTTGTAATTTCGCCCTCATCATTTACGGTGGTTGTGGTTTTCTTCTCACAGGAAATAAACAAAACAGCAGACAGAAGTGTTATATAAACGAAAGGTTTTTTCATGTTTTGAATTTTAGATTTTAACAAATATATAAAATAAAAAAACTCATAACCGATAAGGTTATGAGTTCAGAATGATTTTTAAAAATCATTATCTTGTGATATCGCCATCACCGTCTGTGGCATCATTGGCAGCGTCTTTCACTTCATTGGCACCATCCCGGATGGTATTTCCTGCAGCATCCATTGTGTTTTCGGCCGCGTTGCCCAAAGAATCTGTGATAGGCAAAGAATCATCATCAACAATGATGGCAGCAGAATCTCCGATGATTATTGCTGAATCATCATGAACGTCAGAAGCTGTGGCTTCAGTCTTTTTACACGAAACAAGTGATACGGCGGCGATGGCACCGATGATAAAAATTGACTTTTTCATAAAATTGTAATTTAAGTGATTAATAATAATTTGGTAAATATACATATTTATGCTACAAAGAATGTTTAATAATTTTCCTCTTCTCCTTTCATCTTTTCCGCATTTTCCGCCATGATAACTGCGTCAATCATCTCCTGAATTTCACCGTTCATATAAGCATCCAGGTTGTAAATAGACTTGTTGATGCGGTGATCCGTGACTCTTCCCTGAGGATAATTGTATGTTTTTATTTTCGCCGAACGGTCGCCGGTAGAAACCATAGATTTTCTTTGTGCTGCTACATCTCCCTGCACTTTCTGGAGTTCAATATCATAAAGTTTTGCACGAAGCATTTCCATTGCCAATTCTCTGTTGGCCAACTGCGAACGTGCCTGCTGACAAACCACGACAAGGCCTGAAGGTTTATGCGTAAGCTGAACTTTGGTTTCTACTTTATTTACGTTCTGTCCTCCTGCTCCTCCTGAACGCGAAGTCTGCATTTCAATATCGGCCGGATTTATTTCTACATCTACTTCTTCAGCTTCCGGAAGTACAGCAACCGTGATGGCAGAAGTATGAACTCTTCCCTGAGATTCAGTTTCCGGAACACGCTGCACCCGGTGAACGCCCGATTCAAACTTCATAATTCCATAGACGCCTTCGCCTTCTATTTTCATAATAAGTTCCTTATAGCCTTTGGCAGCCTCGTTGGAATCTGTAATTTCATGTCGCCAGCCTTTGTTTTTAAAATACATGGAATACATTCTGTAAATATCTTCCACGAAAATGGCCGCTTCGTCGCCGCCGGTTCCTGCTCGCAGTTCTACAATGAC
Source organism: Chryseobacterium sp. (assembly GCA_015478785.1). Lineage (GTDB taxonomy): Bacteria > Bacteroidota > Bacteroidia > Flavobacteriales > Weeksellaceae > Chryseobacterium_A. The sequence continues at coordinate 22,765 of JADMKO010000024.1, forward strand.
GTTTTTGTCATCCGTCGGATCTTTCGGTATCAACAATACTTTCAGTTCTTCCTCCAGTGCCGGAATTTTTTCCTGAGCTTCCATTTTTTCCGCTTTTGCCAGATCTACAAAATCTTTATCAGAACCGTCTGCGATAATTTCGTCGGACTCGGAGATGGTATCTAAAGCGGCTTTATACTGATTGTACACCTTCACGATCTTTCCCAAGTCGCTGTATTCCTTATTCAGTTGCGAATATTTTTTCTGATCTGTAATGACATCCGGCTGAATGATGAGATCTGCTACTTCATTGTAGCGCTGTTTTATCGCTTCGAGCTTCGGAATTAATGATTTTGACATACTGGGAATTTTGTGGTGGCAAAGATAAGGAAAAGTTGGAAGTCTCTTTTTCGGAAAACGTATTTCGCTTACATAATTTCTTGGTTGTATTTTAATTTTTTAATGTTATTGTTACAGCCGATAATTAAAGCTTAATTTTATAGACTTAATTTTTAAACCGATTAAAATGAAATTATCAACATTTTGCATCTTGGCAGCCGGAAGTATTTTCGCTGCATCGTGCAGCACGACCAAAACGTATTCCATTCATTCAAAAAGTGGATCGCAGGTACAGGGAACTGCGAAGTTCACCCAAAAAGGGAACACTGTAGAACTGGATTTGAATGTTTATAAACTGAGCCCAAACGGAATTCACGCCGCACATATTCACGAGAAAGGAGATTGTTCGGCAACAGACGGTAGTTCGGCAGGAGGACACTGGAATCCAACTTCACACGATCATGGAAAATGGGGACACGGAAGCCATCACGCAGGTGATCTCGGAAACCTGAAGGCGGATGCCAACGGAACTGGCAGATTGGTAATGAGTACGGATAAATGGTGTCTGGGTTGTAGCGATGAAACCAAAAATATCTATGGAAAGTCTATTATTATTCATGAAAAAGAAGATGATTTCAAAACACAGCCTACCGGAAACGCAGGCGGAAGAATTGGATGTGTTGAAATAAAATAATTCTGCTCATTCAGAAAATAAAAATCCGCTTTGTTTTTATGCAAAGCGGATTTTTTCGTTATATTTCGTTTATGATATTTACAGCTTCCTGCAGGTAAACATCCCTTTCCAAGCGTTTGATCCAGTTTTCGTTTTTCTTTTTAAAGGCTTCGTCTTTTTTCTCTCGCTGAATTTCATCAGGATAGATATTGAACTTTAATCCGTTTCTAAACTTATTCAAAGCTTCAAATTTTTTGATTTGATCTTTTCTTTGTTTCATCAGCTCAAAAAACTTAGTTTGGTTCAGTGGAATGGATTCTTCTTTATTCATGTTTTCTTTCCACTGAGCGGATTCCAGAAGCAACTGATAATTGGTATTGTTCTTCATTCTCTGTTCGCTGCTTTTTCTGAGGTCTTCCACATTCACCATTTTCACGGGAGTGAACTGTGCTGCAGGAATTTTGTCCCAAGCCAGCGCATAGTCATCATAACGCTCGCCAATTTCAGAAAAGGTATAGAAATCTTTCATTTCAATATCTGAAACAATTCCTTTTTTCTGTGTCGATTCACCCGTGACGCGATAAAACTTCTGAATCGTAAGTTTTACAGAACCGAAATCATCATTGGTACTTAAAAATCGGTTGAGGTCAATGAAAGTTTGTACAGTTCCTTTTCCAAAAGATTGTGGAGATCCTACGACAACAGCTCTTCCGTAATCCTGCATTGCTCCGGCCAGAATTTCTGATGCAGATGCGGAAAGTTCGTTTTGCATTATGACCAATGGACCTGTCCACAGCGGATTATTATTTTTATTTTTTAAAGTCTGAATTTTCCCCTGAGTATCTTTTACTTGAACATATGGTCCTGCATTCATGAAAAGTCCCATAATATCGCCCACTTCAGTAAGAGATCCGCCGCCGTTGTTTCTTAAATCCAGAATAATTCCCTGAACATTCTGGGCTTTCAGTTTTATGATTTCTGCTTTCACATCATCGGAAGCATTGCGCCCGTCCGATTTATCGAATTCGGCATTAAAACTCGGAAGATTGATGAATCCGAATTTTTTGCCATCCGGAGAATCGACGATGATACTTCTGGCATATGTGTCTTCCATGGCGACTTCTTCTCGGATCATGGTAACTTCCTGTATCGTTTTGTCTTTCTTTTCCACAGTTAAAGTGACCGCCATGCCTTCTTTCCCGCGAATGAGCCGAACTGCCTCGTCCGAAAGCATTCCTACTACATTCACCGCTTCTTTATTGGGCAAAGACTTTACTTTTATTATTTTATCGCCCTCAGAAAGCTGTTTTGATTTCCAGGCAGGAGCTCCAATCGTAAGCGGGCCTAAAAATAAATTTCCTTTTTTCTCCTGAATAATCGCACCGATACCAATAACTTTTCCGGTGAAATTAACATCAAAATCTTCTTTGTTTCGGGGAGAAAAATAGCTGGTATGCGGATCGAAAACTTCAGAATAAGCGTTCATATACACCGTGAACCAATCCATTTTTTTTCTTTTTTTGAAACGGGTAAAAGTTTCACCCATATAATCTTTCACTTCATCTCGCGCTTTGGTGAATTTTTGTTCGGGTGTCAGAATTTCCAGTTTGATGGTGTCCTGCAAACCGTGTTTCTGAACACTGTCTTTCTTCTTGCGTTGTGCTTCTTCACGGCTGTTCAGGGTTTCAATTTCCTGAAGAATGTTGTATTTAATGAATTTTTTCCAGTCATTGTATTGTTCCTGTTTATTGGCTGGAGATGTTTTCACTTTATGTTCCAGAATCAGGGTTTCTTCTTCATTAAGATCAATAGGCTTGCTGAAAATATCTTTTGAGATTTGATCTGCATCATCCACTCGTTGATACAAACGATCAACAGTGAGTTTATAAAAGGTAAGTTCGCCTCTGTTCAGATAATCGTCAAGCTTGGTTTTGTGTTTGCTGAATTCTTCCATATCCGACTGCAAGAAATATCTTTTCCCGAAATCGATCATTTCAAAATACTTATCATACACCTGTTGCGAATAGGCATCATTTATTGGTTTCGGGCTGTAATGAAGGTAAGAGAGCGTATTTTTGACACTTACCATGATGGTTTGCATTTTTTCATCATCATTTTGCGGAGCATTGAAGCAAAACATCAGACTCATTAAAGGGATGAAAAGCAGCAACGTATTGAGCTTAAATTTTTTAAACATATTTGGTTTCTTGTCTTTTTATTAGTAAAGAATTAGGCGCGTTTGTTACGAGCGCCTACAGAACTTCAAATTTAGTACCTAATTTATAATTGCCGCCTTTTTTTTCATTATTTTTGTTGAAAATCAATTTAAAATGCAAAAACCCCTTATATTGGTTACCAATGATGATGGTATTACGGCTCCGGGCGTTCGGAATCTGGTAGAATTTATGAACGAAATAGGCGAAGTTGTCGTAGTGGCACCCAATTCGCCGCAGAGCGGAAAAGGTCACGCGATTACCATCAACTCTACTTTAACTTTTGAAGAAATATCGCTGGAAGGGCCACAGTCCGATTATTCGCTGAGCGGAACTCCTGTAGATTGTGTGAAATTTGCGCTGGATAAAATCCTGACCAGAAAGCCGGATATTGTGGTTTCGGGGATTAATCATGGTGCGAATTCTTCCATCAATGTGATTTATTCCGGAACAATGTCTGCTGCTGTAGAAGCCGGCGTGGAAGGTCTTCAGGCAATTGGTTTTTCACTTTTAGATTTCAGTTGGGACGCAGATTTCGGGCAGGCCAAGGAATTTATTCAGGAAATTGTACTGAAAACTTTAGAAAATCCATTGCCAAAAGGTGTTGTGCTGAATGTGAATATTCCAAAACTGGAAAAAGACAAAATAAAAGGAATAAAAGTCTGTCGCCAGGCGCACGCTAAATGGGAAGAAAGTTTTGATGAAAGAATCAATCCGCATGGTAAAAAATATTTCTGGCTCACAGGATATTTCAATAATATGGACAGCGGAAACGATGCCGACGAAACGGCCTTGGCAGACGGATTTATCTCCGTAGTTCCTGTTAAGTTTGATCTCACAGCACATGAACATCTGGAGCAGATCGCAGCAGTTTTAAATACTTGATCGCATCAAAAAAGTCCCGGAATTTCGGGACTTTTCGTTATTTTTCAATGGCTAAATCGATCACTTCTTTCATTCGGGTGACATAATTTATTTTCAAACCTTTCAGATAATCTTTCTTTATCTCTTCCACATCTTTTTTGTTGGCTTCACTAAGGATAATTTCCTGGATTCCAGCGCGTGATGCTGCCAGAAGTTTCTCTTTTATTCCGCCAACAGGAAGCACCTTACCGCGAAGGGTAATTTCTCCTGTCATCGCAAGATGAGGTTTTACTTTTTTGTTTTTATAGCTGGAAACCATCGAAGTCAGCATCGCAATTCCTGCGGAAGGGCCGTCTTTAGGCGTTGCACCTTCGGGAACGTGTACGTGAATATTTTTTTTCTCAATATCTTCCTCGGAAATTCCCAGTTCGCCGTATTTTGCTTTGATGTATTCCAGAGCGATAGTAGCAGATTCTTTCATTACATTCCCGAGATTTCCAGTCATCGTAAGATTTCCTTTTCCGTTGCTGAGGATACTTTCAATAAAAAGAATATCGCCGCCTACTGATGTCCAGGCTAATCCTGTCACCACACCCGGAACTCCTGTGATTTCCGAGATACTTTTAGGTCTTGGAATTCCTAAAATTTCATCAATCTTGTCAATGGTAATTTTCGGGTCATATTCTTTTTCCATGGCGGTTTGCAATGCTACCCAACGTGAGATGGAAGCGATACGTTTTTCCAGAGATCGCACGCCGCTTTCAGAAGTGTGCGCTTCTATGATATGTCTTATTTCGGGATTTCCGAGTTTGTAAGATTTTGTATTTAAACCGTTTTCATCCAATTGCTTTTTGATGAGATGCCGTTTGGCGATTTCAATTTTTTCTTCCAAAGTATATCCTGCAATCTGAATTACTTCCATCCTATCCAGCAAAGGAGATTGTATAGAAGACAGCGAATTGGCTGTTGCAATGAACATTACCCGCGACAAATCGAAACCGTACTCCAGATAATTGTCGTAAAAGTTGTGGTTCTGTTCAGGATCAAGCACTTCCAGTAATGCCGAGCTTGGATCTCCGTGAATTCCCTGTCCGATTTTGTCGATTTCGTCCAGAACAATCACAGGATTCGAAGTTCCAGATTTTTTAATGGATTGCAGAATTCTGCCGGCCATGGCTCCGATATAGGTCTTTCGGTGGCCACGAATTTCGCTTTCGTCGTGAAGGCCGCCTAATGATACTCTCACGTATTTCCTGCCCAATGCATCGGCTACGGATTTTCCCAAAGAAGTTTTTCCTACTCCTGGAGGGCCTGCCAAACAGAGAATTGGAGACTTCATATTGTTTTTCAGCTTCAGAACAGCCATGTGCTCCAGAATTCTTTTTTTAATATCTTCTAATCCGAAGTGTGCTTTGTTGAGAGTTTTCTCCGCTTTTACGATATCGAAAACATCTTTGGAATAAATTCCCCACGGAAGATCGGTGAAAAAATCAAGATAATTTCGTTGAACATTATAGTCCGGAGAGTTGGGATGCTGTCTTTGAAGCCGGCTCAGTTCTTTATCAAAATGTTCCTGAACTTCTGCATTCCACGTGAGTTTTTCAGCTTTTTTACGAAGCTCATCAGCGTCTGATTCCGCACCGCTGCCCAGTTCGTCCTGAATGGTTTTCAGTTGTTGGTTCAGGAAATATTCTCTCTGTTGCTTGTCCAGATCTTTGGATGTTTTCTGATGAATCAGGTTTCTAAGTTCCAGTTTTCTGAAATCATCATGCATCAACTGATAACATTTTTCTGCTCTTTTCTGAAGGTGTCTTTCTTCCAGCAATGCTTGTTTGGAAGCGATATCAAAATTCGCATTGGAACAGATGAAATTCAGCAAATCTTCTGGTTGCGAAATATTTTTAATAGCAAAATTTGCTGCGTTGGGAATATTGGGATCGATGTTGATGATTTTTCCCGCAAGATCTTTGATGTTTTCCATCAAAGCTTCAAATTCTTCACTTTTTGGAAGAGTGTCTTTCAGTTTTGCAATTTCAGCTTTGAAATAGGGTTCATGCTGTATCATTTTTTTCACCCGAAATCTTCCGAAACCTTTCATAATTGCGGTAACATTTCCTTCAGGTAATTTGATGATTTTCACAATTTTCGCATACGTTCCTACGGTGTATAAATCTTTTTCAAAAGGCTGTTCGATATTGGAATTTTTCTGACTGATAATGCCGATAAATTCACCGTTTCTCTGCGCTTCTTCTATCAACCGGATGGAATTTTTTCTGCCTGCAGTAATGGGAGTAATTACTTGTGGAAACATGATCATATTCCGTACCGGAAGAATGGGAAATACTTTTTGGACCGTATTCTTAGCGGTTTCTTTGATATCATCAACATTTAATTCTTCCGTTACCATACCAAAACTCTCATTCAGTATGTTTTCAAAATCTATCTCTTCAAATTCTTCCATATAAAAAGGGGGTGACAAACTGTCACGGTTTAATTTAATTTGTGCTTGTCATGGTTTTAATGCCCATGGAAAGTGCTTTTATTGCTGTCAGTAAGGGGGAATTCTCAATTCCTGTGCCATTGTTATTTTTATAAAAAAGAGGACAGATTTTCATTAAACAGCTAAGAACAAATAAAAATAGATTCAAATTTTCTATAATTTCCTAAAAATGTGTATTTTCGCAGACTGATAAAAATACGTAATAAAAGATGGCAGTTTTAGCGGAAATTAGAAAAAGATCATGGTTGCTTATTGGGCTGATCGCATTTGCATTATTAGCATTCTTGCTGACACCCGACCAGTTTGATCAAATTTTTAGTAAAAATCCAAACATACTCGGGAAGGTAAATGGCGAAACAGTTACCAGAGAAGAATACAGTGATCAGCTGTATGTCTTGCAGCAGCAGGCTCAGCAACAAGGTCAGTCGGGCACAGGTTTAGAAGAGCAGGCCTGGCAAATGATGGTGCAAAGCAAACTCATCAAACAACAGTTTGAAAAAATGGGACTGCAAATGACCGATGATTTCTTCTATAGCCAATTGCAGTTCGATCCTATGTTCGCCCAAAATCAGCAGAATTTTGACGAAAAAGGAAACTTCAGGCTGCAGGAAATTAAAAAACAAATCGCTGATTTTCAGAATAGTGGCGATCTTCAGGCTTACAACCAATGGATGAAAACCAGAAAAGCCATCGAATACCGAATGATGGCAAGACAGCTTTTTGCCAATATTACCACCGGAATTACTACCGGAAAAAAAGAAGCTGAGGAGCTGATGAAGCAACGCGATCAGTTGGCAGATATTGATTTTGTAAAAGTAGATTACGGAACATTTCTGCAAAAAAATCCAATAAAAGTAACTACTGCAGATCTTGCCAATTATATCAAACAATATCCTTTAACTTATAAAGCGGATCCAAGTGTGAACTTAGGGGTAGTTTATTTTCCTTCTATGCCCAGCAAGGCGGATGAAGATGCTTCAATGAATGACATTACCAACTTGCTTTCCGGGCAGTCAGATGCCAGCGGCGTAGCGGAAAACTTTCAAAACACAACAAACGATTCCATGTTTGTCATGCTGAATTCTGAATTGCCTTTTGATTCCAGATATTTAAGCGAAAATCAACTGCCGCCAGCCATCAGAGAATGGGTGAAAACAGCATCTACTGGCCAGATCAACGGGCCTTATAGAGAACAAGATGTCTTGGTACTTACCAAATTATTAGATAAAAAACCATCGGATTCCGTATTATCAAAGCATATACTTATCGCTTATGAAGGATCCGAGCGTTCTACTGCAACACGTAAAAAAGAAGAAGCTAAGAAAATTGCGGACAGTTTGTATGCGGTAATTAAAGGAAATCCTGTGGCTTTTGCTGAAGGCCTTAAGTTATCCGACGAACCGGGTGCCGTGGAAAGAAACGGAAGTGTAGGTTGGGTTACTCCTTCCTCGCCTTTTGATCCTGCTTACATGAAATTCCTTTTGAATAACCCTAAAGGTGCCACCAGTGTAGTGGAGTCCGCTTTTGGTTATCATATCATCAATATTGAAGATAAGAAATCAGGAACGATGGGTTACAAGCTTGCCCATATTGTGAAAGGACTAACAGCTTCAGACGCCACTGAAACAGAAGTCGACAAAAATGCTAGAAGATTTATTCAGCAAGTACAAGGAAAAACGTTTAACGATTTTGCTAATCTTGCCAAAAAATCCAACTATAATTTCAGCAATGCTAAGTCTGTAAAAAGATTTGACGGACAAATTCAAGGGTTAGGAACTCCAAAAGACAACGAAATTATTTCCTGGGCTTATGATAAAAAAAGAAAAAAAGGCGATACTGAATTCTTTGTAGTAGAAGGTAGCGGCGACAGAGTAGTCGTTATTATGAACGGAAAACAGGAAAAAGGCTTAGCAGATCCGGAATCTGTGAGGGATCAAATAGAACCGATTGTGAAAAACCAACTGGCTGCGAAAAAAATTATCGAAAAAATGAAAAGCGGAAATGCAACCGGACTTGCTCAGGTAGCAAAACTGTTCGGAACGACACAACAATCCGGACAAATTAACCTTCTGAACCCACAAATTGCCGGAGCGATGGAACCGAAAGTTGCTGGAGCCGCATTCGGGGTAGCGAAAGGAAAAACTTCAAATCCCGTCGAAGGTGCAACTGGGGTGTATGTTTTGGTGAAGAAATCTGAAACGGTGAATAAGCAGCCTGGAGATATCAAACAAATGACAGAATCTATTTCAGGACAAAATGCAAGTATGTTCGGGCAGGCATTCCTGAAAAGTTTACAGGATAATGCAGACATAAAAGACTACCGAATTGAAGTCTGGGACAAAGGTTTTCAATAACAAATGAAAGAGCGGCAACCAATTGCCGCTTTTTTTATTTTGATAAACATTTAAAATCTTATATTTGTTCCCGTAAAATTTTTTATTCTCAATGAAAATAACAAAAGAAATAAAAGCAGGTTTTATTGCCGTTCTGGCCATTGTAGGATTTGTTTTACTATTCCAGTTTATGAAAGGAAAAAGTCTTTTCACTACAGATAATGTTTTCTATGCAAAATATGATAATGTAGAAGGACTCACTGCGTCCAGCCCGGTTTCTATTAACGGACTGAAAGTAGGCAAAGTAGACCAGATAATTCCTATTTCCAAAACCAACGGAGATATTCATTTCGTGGTGAAACTCCTGGTACATGACGATTTTCAGTTTTCTACGCAGTCAACTGTGGAGATTTTTGAACCGGGAATCATGTCAGCCAAAGAAATGAAAATCAATCTGGTTTCCGGCCCAACGATGGCAAAAGACGGAGATACCCTGAAAGGTTCCTTCAAAATGTCGATGCTGAATAATATTTCCTCGCAGGTAGGCCCGGTGAAAGATCAGGTTCAGGAAGTACTGAAACGGGTTGATTCCCTCACCACCAATGCCAATAAGATTTTTGATGATCAGAATCGTGCAGAAATCAGAGCATTACTCATGAATCTGAACAGAACAGTATCAGCTCTGGAAGGAACTTCAGGTAGTGTGAATACCTTAATTGCAAACAGCGATCCCAGAGTGCAAAGGGTTTTGGATAATGCTAATGAAGCCATGATTTCTGCCAATGTTGCTGTGGATAAATATGGAAACCTCGCCGAAAGTATTGATACCAAAAAGCTCAACAGCACCATTAATAATCTTGATCTTACCGTTAGCAAACTTAATGATGTTATTGTTGGCATTGAAAACGGACAGGGAAGTTTAGGAAAACTCGCAAAAGATGAGCAACTTTACAACAATCTTCAGGAAACTTCTAAAAACCTGAATGAACTGGTGTTGGATTTGAAAGCCAACCCGAAAAGATACCTTAACTTCTCGGTTTTTGGGAAAAACAGTAAAGATTAAACATCTTCAGAATGGCGTATATTGATAATATTCTGTTTGTAGTACTGCTGATTGTAGGATTCGGCCTCTTTTTTAAAAGCCTCAAAGAAATCTACAGAAACATACAGTTAGGAAAAAAAATAAACCGCTCCGACCGTAAAAATGAGCGCTGGGCGTTAATGGCCAATGTCGCATTGGGACAAAGTAAAATGGGAGCCAGGCCGGTTGCCGGTTTCCTCCACGTTCTGGTTTATGTAGGGTTTATTATTGTCAATATCGAATTAATCGAAATTATTGTAGACGGAATCTTCGGGACACACCGTTTTTTAGCCGGAGTTTTGGGTGCTACATTTTATAATGCGCTGACTTCAGTTTTAGAAGTGATGGCCTTTTTAGTGATTATTGCAGTAGTTTTGTTTTTCATTAGAAGAAATTTCTATGGCGTAAAACGGTTGACCATGAAGGAACTTTTCGGTTGGCCAAAGAATGATGCCAACTGGATTCTGATCATTGAATTTCTGCTGATGGTTGCATTTTTCACGATGAACGCTACCGATGCTATTCTTCAGCAAAGAGAAGTATATGCACAACACGGTTTTTTTCCGGTTTCTCAAAACCTGATTGTTCCCCTTTATGAATGGTTTAGTTTTGGCGATGGATTTATTTTATTTGTTGAAAGAGCAGCTTGGTGGTTTCATTTCATCGGCATTCTTTTTTTCATGAATTATTTGTATTATTCCAAACATCTTCATATTATTTTTGCCTTTCCGAATACATGGTTTGCCAATCTGGAACCAAAGGGAAAACTGAACAATCTGGAATCAGTAACCAAAGAAATAAAACTGATGATGGATCCTAATGCGGATCCGTACGCGGCACCACCGGAAGCAGATCCGAATTCGGTACCGGAAAAATTCGGAGCGAGCGATATTTTTGATTTGAACCAGATACAGTTGCTGAACGCTTACACTTGCACCGAATGCGGAAGGTGTACCGCCGTTTGTCCGGCCAATATTACCGGGAAAAAGCTTTCTCCGCGGAAAATCATGATGGATACCCGGGACAGAGTAGAGGAAGTTGGAAAAAATATTAATAAAAACGGAAAATTCATTGATGATGGCAGGAAACTTTTGGATGATCATATCACCAGAGAAGAACTTCGTGCTTGCACTACTTGCAACGCCTGTGTAGAAGCTTGTCCTGTGCTTATCGATCCGCTTTCTATCATTATGGATCTGAGAAGATTTATGATCATGGAGGAATCTTCAGCGCCACAGGAATGGAATCTTATGTTCCAGAATATTGAAAATAATGCTGCTCCGTGGCAATACAGTCAGGCTGACCGTCTGAATTGGGCAAATGATTAATTTGTCATAAAAAATAAAAAAAATATTATTCTGATTTTAACAGACAGAAACAATGCAAATTAAAACAATGGCAGAATATACTGCCGAAGGAAAATCACCAGAAGTACTTTTCTGGGTTGGATGCGCAGGAAGCTTTGATGATCGCGCCAAAAAAATAACCCGTGCTTTTTGCAAAATATTAGATAAAATAGGAGTGGAATTCGCGGTTCTCGGCCCTGAAGAAAGTTGTACCGGAGATCCCGCAAAACGAGCCGGAAATGAATTCGTTTTTCAGATGATGGCGATGACGAATATTGAAATTCTGAACGCTTACGAAGTTAAAAAAATCGTTACTGCATGTCCGCACTGTTTTAATATCATCAAAAATGAATATCCTGAGTTGGGCGGAGTTTATGAAGTGGTACATCATACGCAGTTCCTGAAACAGCTTATGCAGGAAGGAAGATTGAAAATAGAAGGCGGAAAGTTTGAAGGAAAAAAAATAACTTTTCATGATCCCTGTTATCTGGGACGCGCCAATGGTGAGTATGAAGCTCCCCGGAATCTCCTCCAGAAACTGGATGCGGAACTGGTCGAAATGAAGCGTTGTAAAAGTAACGGATTGTGCTGTGGAGCAGGAGGTGCTCAAATGTTTAAAGAGCCTGAGAAAGGAAGGAAAGACATTAATGTAGAGCGTACAGAAGAAGCATTAGCGGAAAACCCCAATATCATCGCAACAGGTTGCCCGTTTTGTATGACCATGATGACGGATGGTGTGAAACATGTAAATAGCGATGTTCAGGTAAAGGATATTGCGGAACTCATTGCGGAAGCAGAAGATTTATAAAAATGAAAATAGAAGAATCAGATATCATAGAAACCAACGATTATAAAGTGCTTATATATCCTGCTTCCAGAGCCTTTACGGCAAAGGAAAGCAAGACCATTGCAGAAAAATTATACGACTTTCTGGGAACTTGGGCAGCTCATGGCAATCCGCTTTCGTCTTCGTTTAAGATTGAAAAAAACCAGTTTATTATTATTGTGGTAGATGAAGAAAAGGAAATGACTTCGGGATGTTCTATCGATTCTCTGAATGGCATCATGCGCGAACTTGATAATGAGTTTCAACTCGGTTTATTTGATAGAATGAAAGCCAGCTATGTAGAAAATGGCGAGGTGAAAACCATGAAACTTCAGGATTTCAGACAGGCAGTTAAAAACAACGAAATTTCCAAAGATATCGAAGTTTTCGATTTTTCCAAAGATACTTACATCAGTTTCCTTTCAGATTTTCTTTTGCCATTACAAAGAAGCTGGGCCGGAATTTACGTACAGTAATAAAGAATTTGAAAATAAAATAAAAGGCTGTTTCCTGAGAGACAGCCTTTCACTATTATTTACATTCCTAGAGTTTCCCGAACTCTTTTCAGTGTTTCAGCAGCTATTTTGCGGGTTTTTTCAGCACCTTCCAATAGTTTTGCATCCAGTTCCGGAAGGTGATTCATATAATAATCAAATTGTTCTCTTTCGATTTTGAACCGTTCCATGATTAAATTCAGAAGTTCAGTTTTGGCGTGCCCGTACCCGAAATTTCCGGCCAGATATTTCCGCCTCAGTTCTCCCGTTTGCTCGGCTGTCGCAATGAGTTCGTAGATTGCAAAAACTTTGTCTGTAGCGGGATCTTTCGGTTCTTCCATAGATTTGGAATCTGTTTCAATGCCCATTACCTGTTTTTTCAGTTGCTTTTCAGGAAGGAAAATGTTAATGATATTCCCTCTGGATTTCGACATTTTATTTCCATCAGTTCCCGGAACATATTTAGTGTCTTCCTGAAGTTCTGCTTTCGGCAGCACGAAAACATCGCCCATTTGATGGTTAAATCTCGCTCCCATATCTCTCGCCATTTCCAGATGTTGCAACTGGTCTTTCCCTACCGGAACAATTTCGGCATCGTACAGTAAAATATCTGCAGCCATCAGAACAGGATAAGTGAAAAGTCCGGCATTCACATCCTCCAGGCGGTCTGCTTTGTCTTTAAAAGAATGAGCAAGGGTCAGCCTTTGATAAGGAAAAAAGCACGAAAGATACCAGGAAAGCTCGCACACTTCGGGAATGTCGCTTTGTCTGTAGAAATACGTTTTTTCAGTATTTAATCCGCAAGCCAGCCACGCTGCAGCAATTTCGTAGGTATTTCTTTTCAATTCCTCAGCATTTTTAATCTGGGTTAAAGAATGCATGTTGGCAATGAACAGGAAAGATTCGTTTTCCGGTTTCTTTGAAAGTTCTATCGCAGGGATAATCGCACCCAGAAGGTTTCCCAGATGTGGCGTTCCTGTGGCCTGAATTCCGGTAAGGATTCGTGACATAAAATTGAAATTTGCGGTTACTTGAAATGATTTGCGAAAATAAGAAAAACAAAAACTTCAGGCAATTCCCTGAAGTTTCATATTTAGTTATGAATATAAATTCTAAAAATCCAGTCCGTTCGGGAAAGCCTTTTTTCTGAAAATAAGCAGTAAAGCTGCACCTACAGAAATGGCGGCATCGGCAACATTGAAGATATATTTGAAAAATTCAATTTGTTTGCCACCCAGCAAAGGCCAGCTGTCCGGCACCGTCCAATCAATCAGGGGAAAATGCAGCATATCTACCACGCAACCCTTCATAAAAGAGGAATATCCTTCCCCGAAAGGAACTACTTTGGAAACTCCGCCATATTCAATCCACCGGTTCACGCTTTCGTCGTACACTGTACCACTGTCGAAGATCAATCCGTAAAACATTCCGTCGATCAGGTTGCCAATGGCTCCGGCGAAAATCATCGCCATCGGGATCAGCAAATAATTGGTGGTGATGCCTTGCTTTTTCCATTTCATGAAAAGATAAATCATCCCTCCGATAAGAAAAAGGCGAACAATTACCAAAAAGTATTTTCCTAATAATCCTCCAAAATGAAACCCGTAAGCCATCCCTGGATTTTCTACAAAAGTCATCCGAAACCAGTCCAGTCCCATTACGGAAATACTTTCGCCGTATTGGAAATGGGTTTTGATGTAAAATTTTGAAGCCTGATCTATTAATAAAATAATGAGGGTAACGAATGCTATTTTCTTCATAATTTGTTGAAAACCGTAAGAGTTTTAAGATCGAATTTTATTTTTTGAAAATTCTGACCACTTCTTCTTTCTCTTCTTGGTTAATAAGTTTTGTGAGTGAATTTCTCCTCCATTTATCCCTATTTTCTTGAAAGTTCATCGAGCCTCTTTCGATCTTTTTCGGACAAATCATCGATGCCGTTTTCTCCCATTTTACTCAGAAGCTGGTCGATTTCCTTTTGTCTTGAAACTTTCTCAGCATTGAATTTGTCGTCAATCGTGTAATTTCTTTCTGCATCGGGCGCAATTTTTTCCTTAATTTCCTTTCGAAAGAAATAGGCGAAAATTACCAAAACAGCGAGTATGATGAAGACGGTATTCAAATTTAAAAAGGAAAAAATGTATAAGTTACAAAGTCCGTTTTACAAGAACCAAATAATATGTTTTTGTACGATATTGTACATTACTTGTTCGTGAGTTTTAGGATTTTACCGCTGCATATTTTTCGCCTCGATGCTTAAAGTAGCGTGTGGAACGGCTCTCAAGCGTTCTTTGGGAATCAGTTTTCCGGTCACTCTGCAAACGCCGTAGGTTTTATTTTCGATGCGGATGAGCGCATGTTTCAGATCGCGGATAAATTTTTCCTGACGTCCTGCTAAAATCGCATTTTGTTCCTTGCTCAGGGTTTCTGCACCTTCTTCAAAAGCCTTGAAAGTGGGAGAGGTATCGTCGGTTCCGTTATTCTGGTCGTTCACGTAATTTTCATTAATCAAAGCCAGATCTTTTTCGGCCTTCTCTATTTTTGCGCTAATTAATTCTTTGAATTCTTTTAAATCAGCATCGCTGTAACGCTGTCTTTCTTCTGCCATGTCTGCAAATTTTCGATGTTGTCTAATTATTTATTTTTTCTCTCTTTGAAAGTGATTCAAGATAAGAAATATTTTCAGATTTTACTAACTTTTACATTAAACTGAACCTCGTCGATCTCGATCCTGTCAAAATCTGCGAGTGAATTTACAATTTCTATTTTATTTGACAATACTTCGTCTGAAATATATTGTTGATTCTTCATGATTTCTCTTTCAAAAGGCGAGTTGGCCTCCAACTGAATTGAGATTCTGTCGGTTAAGTCAAAATCCTTTTCTTTTCTTAAGTTTTGAATCCGGTTGATAAACTCTCTGGCAATTCCTTCCGATTTCAGTTCTTCAGTTAAGGTGAGGTCCAGTGCAACGGTAATTTTCCCTTCGCTGGCTACCGTCCATCCCGGAATATCCTTGGTTGAAATTTCTACATCATCCAAACCTATTTCGTGGCCGGCAACGGTCATTTTTCCGTTTTTCTCAAGATCGGCAATCTGTTCCGTAGTCATCGAAGAAATTTCTGTACCGACGGCTTTCATGTCTTTTCCAAGCCTTGAACCCAGTGTTTTGAAATTCGGCTTGATCTGTTTTACAATCAGATGCGACGCTTCTTCAGCATTGATGAGCTGTAGTTCTTTTACATTCACTTCTTGCTTAATCAGTTCGGAAACTGCTACGATTTGTTTTTCTGTTTTCTGCTCCAGCACCGGAATCATCACTTTCTGAAGTGGTTGCCGAACCTTAATATTTTCTTTTTTCCTGAGTGAAAACACCATGGAAGTTATCGTTTGCGCCAAATGTGTTTTTTCCACCAGATCCTTATCTATTTTGCTTTCTTCAGCGATTGGAAAATCGGTTAAATGTACAGAAGTTGCGGCGTCTTTTCCGGTTACTTTATTCAAATCCTGATAAAGGCGATCCATGAAAAAAGGCGCTATCGGTGCAGAAAGTTTTGCAACAGTTTCCAGACAGGTGTATAGCGTTTGATACGCCGAAATTTTATCAGCTGAATAATCACCTTTCCAGAAACGTCTCCTGCAAAGCCTTACATACCAATTACTTAAATTGTCATTTACGAAAGTGTTGATGGCTCTTGCCACCTTTGTAGGTTCGTAATCTTCATAAAATTCCTTTACTTCTTTAATGAGAATATTCAGTTCTGAAAGAATCCACCGATCGATTTCCGGGCGGTTTTCTACGTCTTTTTCTTCGTATTTAAAACCGTCCACATTGGCATACAGGGCAAAAAACGAATACGTATTGTAAAGCGTTCCGAAGAATTTTCTCCGCACTTCATCGATTCCTTCTACATCAAATTTCAGATTTTCCCAGGGATTGGCATTAGAAATCATGTACCAGCGCGTTGCATCTGGCCCATATTTTTTCAATGTCTCAAAAGGATCAACTGCGTTTCCAAGGCGCTTTGACATTTTCTGTCCGTTTTTATCCAGAACCAGACCGTTGGAAACCACATTTTTATAGGCTACTGAATCGAAAACTGAAGTTGCAATCGCATGCAGCGTGTAGAACCATCCACGGGTTTGATCCACACCTTCTGCAATAAAATCGGCAGGAAATGCCTTTCTCTCGTCAATTAATTCTTTATTTTCAAAAGGATAATGTAGCTGTGCATACGGCATCGCTCCGGAGTCGAACCAAACGTCGATCAAATCGCTTTCGCGCTTCATTGGCTTTCCGGAGTCTGAAACGAGGATTATTTCGTCCACATAATTTTTATGAAGATCTACTTTTGCGTAATTTTCATCTGACATATTTCCGATTTCAAAATTAGAAAAAGGATTTTCTGTCATCATTCCTGCTGCGACGGATTTTTCGATTTCCTGATAAAGCTCCTCTAAAGATCCGATGATTTTTTCCTCCTTTAAGTCTCCGCTTCTCCAGATAGGCAGCGGTATTCCCCAATATCTTGAGCGGGAAAGATTCCAATCGTTTACATTTTCCAGCCAGTTCGCAAATCTTCCTTCGCCGGTAGATTTCGGTTTCCAGTTGATGGTTTCGTTCAGTTCTACCAAACGCTGACGATTTTCGGTCATTTTTACAAACCAAGAATCCAGCGGATAATAGAGCACAGGTTTGTCCGTTCTCCAACAATGTGGATAGCTGTGAACATATTTTTCGACCTTAAAGGCCTTGTTTTCAGTTTTTAATAAAATGGCGAGTTCTACATCCCATGATTTTTCCGGAGCAGTTCCGTCATCGTAATATTCGTTCTTGATATAGTTTCCTGAAAAAATTTCAGGTACATTTTTACCTTTCAGAAATCTTCCGGTTAAGTCCACTAAAGGAACCATGTTGTCGTTTTCATCCTTCACCAGCATAGGCGGAATTCCGTTTTCCTTTGCTACACGCGCATCATCGGCGCCAAAAGTGGGCGCAATATGCACAATCCCGGTTCCGTCCTCCGTGGTTACAAAATCGCCCACAATAACTCTGAAGGCTTTATCAGGATTTTCGGCCGGCAAAAACCACGGTATCAATTGTTCATATTCAGTTCCCGCCAGATCTTCACCTTTGAATTCTGCTAAGATCTGATAAGGAATCGTTTTGTTTTCAGAAGTATAATTCACGAAATCTTCATCTGTACCTTCATTATATTTTTTACCGAATTGTTTCGGCAATAAAGCTTTCGCTAAAATAATGTTAATCGGTTCAAAAGTATACTGGTTAAAAGTTTTTGCCAAAACATAATCAATATCTTTCCCTACTGCCAAAGCGGTGTTGGAAGGCAAAGTCCACGGTGTTGTGGTCCACGCAAGAATATGAATTGTTTCGGAAAAGGATATTTTTGATTGTAATGTTGAGGATAGATTCTTCACTTTAAACTGAGCCACAACAGTAGTATCAGAAACATCACGATACGTTCCCGGCTGATTGAGTTCGTGGGAAGAAAGCCCTGTTCCCGCTTTTGGTGAATAAGGCTGAATGGTATATCCTTTATACAGCAATCCTTTATCATAAAGCTGTTTCAGCAACCACCAAACGGTTTCCATGTATTTCGGTTCGTAGGTGATGTAAGGGTTTTCCAGATCGACCCAATAGCCTATTTTTTCCGTCAGGTCATTCCATACATCAGTGTAGCGCATTACAGCTTCGCGGCATGCTTTATTATAATCTTCAACAGAAATTTTGGTCCCGATGTCTTCTTTGGTAATTCCCAGTTCTTTTTCCACACCGAGTTCTATCGGCAATCC